>NZ_ANBC01000058.1 GCF_000341125.1 Nocardiopsis lucentensis DSM 44048
CGAGGCGCTGTACCCGCTCAAGCAGGGGGACGGGGTCAACCCCTACGACGTGCACGGTGAGCTCCAGGACACCATGAACGACCTGGTCGGCATCATCCGGCGCGGCTCCGAGATGGAGCGGGCGCTGGAGCGGCTGGACGGGTTGGAGGAACGGTCGCGGATCCTGAGCGCGCCCGGTGACCGGGTGTACAACCCCGGCTGGCACCTGGCGTTGGCGCTGCCCAACATGATCCTGGTGTCGCGGGCGATCGCCACCGCCGCGCTGGAACGCACCGAGTCGCGCGGCGGGCACACGCGCGACGACCATCCGGACATGTCGCCGGAGTGGCGGCGGGTGAACCTGGCGGTCCGGGCGGACGGCGACGATCAGGTCGTCCTGACCCGGCGTCCGGTCGCCGACGTGCCGCCCGAGCTGCTGGCCCTGTTCGAGCGTGACGAACTGGCCAAGTACCTGACCGAGGAAGAGCTGCCCGAGGAGGAGCGGTCATGAGTGAGCGGAAGTTCCGGGTCTGGCGCGGCTCCGGCGAGGGCGGCGGCCTGACCGACTACACGGTGGACGTGCACGAGGGCGAGGTGGTGCTCGACGTGCTGCACCGCCTCCAGGCCACCCAGGCGCCCGACCTCGCCGTCCGGTGGAACTGCAAGGCGGGCAAGTGCGGGTCGTGCTCGGTGGAGATCAACGGCAGACCCCGGTTGTCGTGCATGACCCGGATGAGCGTGTTCGAGCCTGACGAGGTCGTGACCGTGACGCCGATGCGCACCTTCCCCGTGGTGCGTGACCTGGTGTGTGACGTGTCGTTCAACTATCAAAAGGCGCGCGAGATCCCGTCGTTCACCCCCGACCCCGCCACCAGGCCCGGCGACTTCCGGATGAACCAGGAGGATGTCGAGCGGTCGCAGGAGTTCCGCAAGTGCATCGAGTGCTTCCTGTGCAACAACGTGTGCCACGTGATCCGTGACCACGAGGAGAACATGGAGCACTTCTCCGGGCCGCGGTTCCTCATGCGGGTGGCGGAGTTGGAGATGCATCCCGAGGACACCGCGGACCGGAGGAAGATCGCGCAGGACGAGTTCGGGATGGGGTACTGCAACATCACCAAGTGCTGCACGGAGGTGTGCCCGGAGGGGATCCACATCACCGACAACGCGCTGATCCCGCTCAAGGAGCGGGTGGTGGACCGCAAGTACGACCCGCTGGTGTGGCTGGGGTCGAAGATCGGCGTGCGCCCCAAGGACACGCCGATCGTGCCGAACACCCGGCGGCCCGNTCGTCCGCCGCCCCACCCGGGGTGTTCCCGGATCAGTCGGCGGGCACGAGGGGGCGCGAACCGGCGCGCTGGCTCTGCCAGGCACGGACCAGGCTGGCGAGTTCGTCGAACTCCCCCGGTTCCCGCGTGATCGGAGCCGCGAGCAGGTCACCTTCGGGAGCCGGGCGCGGGGCGGGAACCCTCGGGGACGCGGGCGCGGGGGCCGCGTGTTTGGGGGTGTAGGCGGGGTTCACCACACGGGGGCCGTCGGCGGTCGGCCGGGTCGTGCGGGCGCGCAGGCGGCGGGCGGGGTGTGCGTCCGCGTAGGCGAGTGCGCGCTCGTGGGCGAGGAGGTAGGGCCGGATGAGGGCGGCGTCCCTGACCGGAGGGGTCGGGCGCGGCGCGGGAGGGGTGCTGACCCGCGGGAGCTCGGGCGTCGGCTCGGGGGTGAGCGGGGCGGGCGTCTGCGCGTAGCGGCGGACCCGGGTGGAGCGGCGACGGCGGGCGCTGTGGCGGCCGCGCGCGGGAGCGAGGAGGGTCGTCAGGGTCTCCAGGGCAGACCTGAGGACCGCACGACTAGAATCAGTCATGTCGGCAAGTCCTTGCTGTAAAGATCGAAGTTGCTGACCACGACCCCGGGCGGTTTCCTACCGTCGCGGGGTCTTCGTCGTATGGAGTTGTGTTCGCAAAGAAGAGTAGGGCACCCGGGGCGCGGCGGCGAACGTTTTCGGGAAACAGGCCCTACCGACCACCAGGTTTCATGTTTGCGCAGCTCAGGCCAACACTCGAAAAGAACCAGGTCGGTTTGCGCACATCACGCCAAATACCCTCTTTGTCCGAAATAAGAGCATCGAACCTTATGGCACAACACCGGCGGAACACCCACTCCGCAGCCAAAAGAACATTGCCGGAACGAGAATCATTCTGCACCAGCAATCACTTCCTCGGTGAATTTTTTCCACCCGCCCCCATAATCGTGTTACATTTCAGTCGCATCGCGCGATCGCCTCCATCCGAGAATTACCCGGAACGAACGCCGTCGCCGGTGCGGGTCGATCTCCGCACGCCATTCGACCAGCGGTGAACGACCCGACACGACCGTACCGAGGAAGGAATTCATCGTGAGCCTGATCCAGACCGGCAAGATCGACCTGAACTCCACCGACGCGGTGGAAACGACCGCCGGCGAGACCGCCACCTTCACCCGCGTCACCTTCCCCACACCGTTCCCGGAGGGCGCGGAGGTCGTCGTGCTGCCGCTCACCCAGACCTTCAACGGCCCCCAGACGCCGGGCATCCGCATCCACGACGTGAACCGCGAGGGCTTCCTGATCCGCCTGAACGAGGTGTTCATCGACAACAACACCCAGAGCGACGGAAAGCACAACACCGAGACCATCGGGTGGCTCGCCACGACCGTGTGACGCGCACGCCACCCGGGCGCGGCGGTTTCTCCTCCGCCTCGAAAAAGGGCCGCCCCTTCGCCGGGGCGGCCCGCCTTTGCTCACCTTGTTTCCATCGCGGCCACAAACGGACCCAGCGAGGAAATGGAATCCGCACGCAGCGCGGTTCCTACAGCGGCGGTTTCGCGTACCGCGCCTCGATGACCTGCACAAAACAGCGGAACGGCAACACCCCTCACGCGATGTACGGCGACTCCCCCGACAAACCCCAGTCAATCCGCTGCCGCAGCGCCGGAGCGATCGGGTACTCCCCCAGGTCGGCCGGATCCACCCATCGCACTTCGAGCGCCTCATCCGGCGCTGGAGCGATCCTCCCACCGACCACACGGCCGCGCACACAGATGTTGATGGGCTGGCGCACCTCGTCGAGCTTGTCACCGTGCCAGTACGCGATCACGTGATCCGGCGTGGAGAACACCCCGACCAGGCCAGTGATCTCGATATCCAGACCGGTCTCCTCCCGACACTCACGAATCGCGCCCGTACCGACGCTCTCACCCTTCTTCACCGCGCCCGTGGGGATCGTCCACAGGTAATTGTCGGTGCGTTTGAGCAACAACAACCGGCCGTCGTCGTCCTGCACGAAAGCCGACGCGGAGGTCTTGCGTGCCGTCGGCCTGGGGGCATCGGGATCCTGCCAGTGATCCACACGGCGAGTCCTACGGGTCACGACTTCTCCATCCAGAGAACTTGGACACCTGCGGTTCCGACGACCGGCCCGGCAGGGCACGGGTCATCCTGTCGTCCGAGTCTCGACGGCTACACGGTGGTCTGCCTGTCCACTCCCGTCGGCACGAGGTTCCACGCCCCTGACGAACTGGAGAAACTGACCGGCGAACCCGTCCGGGTCGAGTACCGGATGCCCGGCACCGGCAAGAGCCTCCCACCCGCCGACCTCGTCGTGGCGTGCCCGCTCACCTTCAACAGCGTGAACAAGTTCGCCAACGGCCACGCCGACAACTTCGCGATCGGGCTTCTGTGCGAAATGGTCGGTTACAACGTGCCCACCATCGTCGTCCCCCACTGCAAACCACAACTCGCCGCACATCCGGCGTTCCAACGGTCGCTCGACACCCTCAGAGACATCCCCGCCGTCACACTCGTCTACGACCACGACGCCCCCTACGAGTCCCGCCTCCCCACCTGGGAACACCTACTGCGAGCCATCCGGGACACCATGGACAGGCCGCCCTCGTCGGTCACGGACCGATCGCACCCCTGACACGGCGAAGGCCCCAACGTAGGCTGAGCGGTGCGACCAACTCAGACAGGATGAGGCCCGATATGCGCGAGCCCGCCCCCACTCCTGACAGCCCGGATCTCTCCTTCGGGCAGCGCCTGAAGATCCAACGCACGCGCCGAGGCATGACTCGTGAGGTTCTCGCCGGGCTCGTCGGTAAATCCGCGAGCTGGGTCAAGGCCGTGGAGAACGGCCGCCTCCAAACCCCGAAACTCGCCATTCTCCTCCGGCTCGCCGAAGCACTCCGCCTCCGGGACCTGTCCCAGCTCACGGGCGACCAGTCCATGCCCATCTCGCTGTTCACCGGCCCCGGGCACACCCGGCTGCCCGCAGTGCGGACCGCGATCAACGCCATGCCCGCCCTCACCCAGCGCGAAGCACCCCCTGTGGAACACCTTCGCGCCCGCCTCACCCACGCGTGGTCAGCTCGGCACTCCTCCCCCAACCACCGAGAAGTGCTCGGACAACTCCTCCCGGACCTGATCGAGGACGCGCAGCTCGCCGCCCACCAGGTAGACGACCGCACCACACGCAGGGCCGCGCAAGCCGTCCTCTCCGAGGTCTACGCCCTGGCTCAGTTCTTCATCGCCTACCAGCCCGCCCAGGACCTCCTCTGGCGGGTGGCCGAACGCGGCATGGTCGCCGCGCAGGACTCTGGGGACCTGCACGCCATCGGTGTCGCCTCCTGGCTCATGGCCCAGGCCCACCGGGACGCCGGAGACTGGGACGCCGCCGACGTCGTCACCTCCCAGACCCTGGCGCTCCTCGGCCGGTACACGGATGTCGCCAGAACCGACGTCGCGGCGATCCACGGCGCGACCCTGTTCGAGGACGGGTACACCGCCGCCAGACGAGGTGAGATCGGCACCGCGTGGGGCCGATGGGACGCGGCCAACGCCGTCGCCGAACGCCTACCCGCCTCGTACTATCACCCGGTGACGAGCTTCTCCCGCGCGATCATGGGCGCGCACGCCGTCACGATCGCCGTGGAGCTCCGCGCTGGGGGAGAGTCGGTACGTCAAGCCGATCGAGCGTCGGAGGCACCCATCCCGTCCCGGCCGCGCCGTGCCCGCCACGAGATCGAACAGGCACGCGCCTACCACCTCGACGCACAACCCGAGGCCGCGCTCCGGGTCCTGGAAGCCGCGCACGAGGCCGCCCCCGAGACGATCCGCTACAACGGGTACGCCCGCCGCATCCTGCTCGAAGAACTCGACGAGCGGGACGGACGACGACAGCGGCGCGTCTCGGTGCTGGCGGAGAAGATGGGGCTGCTCACAGTCTGACATCGAGGGGGCACATTTTGTGCCCTTCCCCGCGCGGTATGACTCCTACGGTCGTCTCACCCCGACATCCCCGAGGTGAGGCCGATGACCTGTCAACGCGTGGCGCCACCCGACGCGCCACGGATGACGAACGACTCCGACCGTCGCGTCGCCGCGTTCCGCCGGGACTTCCCCGGGTGGACGGCGTGGGAGGCCGACGGCTCCTGGCGGGCCCTGCGCGTCGACGGCCGCGACGGGCTGGTCGGCCTGACCGCCGCCTCTCTCACCGAACTCCGGATGAGGCTCGCCGAAGCGCTGCGGGTCGCCTCATGAGCGCGAGAGCCGACCTCGCCCGCCTCCGGGCCGAGTACGGGGACCGGTACTGGATCCGGTGCACGGAGCACACCTGGATCGCCACCGACCGGGCCCCGCACACGACCACCGAACCGACGCTCATGGCGGACACCCCGGGCCAGCTCGCCAAGAAGCTGGCCAGCCCGGGGCCGCGCGTCGGCATGCCGTTCCCGACCGGGGTGTACGGGGCCGACCCGCAGGCGGCCCCGATCGCCCCCGCGCCGCGCACCCCCGACTCCCGCCCGGGAAAGGCACCACGACGATGACCGCCGAGCACGGCTCCGCCCCGGCCGCCGGAACCCTCATAACGCCGAACGAGGTCGCCGCCCTCTTCCGGGTTCACGCCAGCACTGTCGTCCGCTGGGCCAGGGAGGGCCACCTGACCAGCCTCACGACGCCGACCGGACGCCACCGTTTCCCCGCCGAACACGTCCACGCCCTCCTCACTCGGGAGGCCCGCACCGGCACTGAGCGCCCCTGACCCGCCCACGAACGACCAGGAGCCACCCGTGCCCCACGCAACCCGGCAGGACCACGCGCCCCTCCCCCGACGGGTCCGCCGTTCCGCACCGCTCGCCACCGTCCGCCCCCTCGCGGTCCACCCGTACGGCCGAGCGAACACCACCGGCCCCGACGATCTGTCGGACCTGGCCGAGGCCGTCCGAACCCTCCTCCGTCACCGCCCCGACCTCGCCCACCCCACCCCCACGACCGGGAGGACACCACCCATCACCGACCTGCTCATCTCCCTGGCCGAGGTCCACCGGCTCGCCCTGACCATCGACGCCGACAAGGAGGCGGCCGACATCGCCCGCCTTGTCGGCACCCTCCGCACCAATCCCTGAACCGGCCAGGGGCCCACGCCTACCCACGCCCGCCCCGGGACACACACCGCAGACCATTCCCGGCCAACGCTCTGACTCAGCGTGCTGATCGAGTTACCGTCATCTCAATCCTTCCCCTCACCCCCGCGGAGGCCCTGATGGGCAAACACGAGGACAACTCCACCAGCGACGGACACAAGCCCGACCGCCCGATCCCGCCACCAACCCCCGATGACGGCGGCAGCGGAGACGGAAAGCACGAGCGCGACGACAAATGACCAGCGCCGAAGACCTCCGGTCCCGCCTCGTCGAGGAGGTCAGCCCCTCCTCAACCTGGCGGGACACCTTCATGCGGGTACCTCGCCACCACTTCGTCCCCGACCGGATCTGGGTCGAGAGCGAGGATGACCTGACGCCCCTCACCAGGGTCGAAGATCCTGAGGCGTGGTTACGTGCCTGCTACAGCGACAGGCCGCTCATCACCCAGATCGACGACGGTGACGCGAACGGACGCGGCTACCGGTCCTCCTCGGCGTCCATGCCGAGCATCGTGGCGATGATGTTGGAAGCCGCCGATCTCGCCGCTGGGCACCGAGTGTTGGAGATCGGTACTGGGACCGGGTGGAACGCCGCCCTACTCGCCGACAAGGTCGGCCGTGGGAACGTGACGTCGGTGGAGATCGACCCGGCCGTGGCCAGGCAGGCAGAGGAGGCCCTTGCTGGCTCTGGCGTTCACGTGGTCACTGGGGATGGTGAGAAGGGCTATCCGCCTGACGCTCCCTACGACCGAGTACTGGCGACCGCCGCCGTCCAGCGTGTTTCCTACGCGTGGGTCGAGCAGACGTCGCCTGGCGGCCGCGTCGTCACCCCTTGGGGGACCAGTTTCCACAACGGCACGCTGCTTCGGCTCCAGGTGGAGGCGGACGGGACCGCGTCCGGGCGGTTCGGCGGGAACGTGGGGTTCATGTGGGTGCGCGGTCAGCGGACGCCACACGGCTCCCTCGAAGACCGCGTTCGCCCCGAGCACGAGTACACCGAGACATCCACGGACCTGCACCCGTACGAGCCGATCAGCGACTTCGACGCGAGCTTCGCGATCGGACTGCGGGTACCCGGTATGAAGGACCTGTTGGTCTTCGATGACGACGTCCCTGGCAACCCGAACTACACGGTGTACCTGATGGATCCCGGTTCGGGTTCCTGGGCCTCGTGGCGTGTTCAGCCTGGCCCCCATGACTACAGGGTTCGGCAACACGGCCCGCGCCGCCTCTTCGACGAGCTGGCCGAGGCGTACTCCTGGTGGCGGAAGGCGGGCCGCCCGGAACACACCCGTTTCGGCGTGACCGTGACCCCCGAGGGTCAACGGGTCTGGTTGGACGCCCCCGGAAACCTCGTTTCCTGAACGGAGCCGCCCCGATGACCGAACCGCACGAGGACGCCTGGAGACCGCTGGCCCGCGAGTTGGTCCATTCGCCTGCCCGCACCCGCGTCCCACCGCTAACCTTCCGTGCTCTCGCCCCCTGAGAGAAGAGGCCCTGTGGAGCCGCTGCCCGAGCGCCCGCTCACGCTGGCCGGGATCCAGACGTACGTGGCGGAGATGGAGGTCGAGCGCGGAGCGGGACAAGGAGCTGGTCAACGCCGGGCGTACCTGGAACCGACCCTCTCCTCCTGGAGATCGAGGTGACCGCCCCGCACGGTGTCTCCCCCGACATGACCAGCGCTTTGGAGGTCGCGGGCATCCGTACCCCGGCGGCTGCTCACTCCCCGGCGTACAGGTCGGGGCGCGCGGTGCGCAGGATCTGCGACAGATTCTCGTACTGCGCCCTGTCCAACCCGATCCGAATCTTCCTCCAGTCGAGGAGGACCCACGTCGGGTACCGCTCTTGGGCCAGGGCACCGGTCAGTTCGATGTCGACGAGATAGCTGGTCCCGTAGCGGCTGCGGATCACCTCCCTGCTGATCCGCGTCACACGTGACCAGGCGAAGTGCGTGGTACGCCCCCGGAACCACCACTTCGACTCCTGGACGAGCGTGATCCCGGCCCCGTCCACGGCCACCCCCTGGCGGGTCGAGTAGCGCGGCGCCATGTGCAACAGCGCCCAGCACAGCGGCACGAGGATCACCAACAGGACGAAGGGAAACGCGTTCGACCCCGGGAGCCCGGTCACCACCGCGTCGACCGCCAGCACGGCCATGAGGATCGTGACGCCGACACACCCTCCCGTCCAGGCGAGCCACTCCCAGGCGAGCCGCCACCGCATGTCCACCCAGTGGGAGGGGCCGGATTCCGGCGTCATGGGGGACTCGTGCGGCATGGGGCGGTCCTTCCTGGGCGGAGGGCGGATGGGTGGCGTCCCAGTATCCGACGTGGTCCGCGGGTCCCCGGTTCCGGAAGCGACCGGCTCCCTCGGCGTCCCCGCACCGGCCCGCCGGGGATTCCGGGCGCCCGCCCAGCCGTGGACGTCCGCCGACCCGGCCCATGGCGCGCGGGTCCCTCCGTCCCCGTGTGGAATCGGGTCGCGGGGGTAGTGCTCATGGTTTGGGGGCCGGGCGACCGGCGCTCAGTGTTCGCCCCCAGGAACGAGAGGAACCGGATGGCGACCAGAGATCGTGTGCACCTGACCATCACACTGATCACACTCGTGGCACTGATCTGCACCACCGCCCTCGGCGGTGTGACCTGGCTGGTCGCCCTGCTCTGGGTTCTGTGGCTGGTGGGCGCGGTCGTGTCCACGGGGGTGGCGCGGGCGTGGAGGCGCAGGGAGAGGGAGGGCTGAGCCACGGGCCGGGGCTTCCCGAGGTTCCCGATCCCATGACACGGCCCCCGCCGGTGCGACCGTGACGGCCGCTCCGACGGGGGCGGGGGTCCCTGGCCGGTTACGAGCCGACCGTGGTGCCGACGGGCTCGGGGGTCTCCTCCTCCCGCCCGGAGTCCGGAGTGTGCACCCGCTCCAGGCGGGCCCCCTCCACGTCGACGTCCGGCAGGATCCGGTCCAGCCAGCGCGGCAGCCACCAGGCCTTGTCACCGGCCAGGTGCAGCAGCGCGGGGATCAGCGTCAGCCGCACCGCGAACGCGTCCACCAGGACGCCGAACGCCAGGGCGAAGCCCACCGGCCTGATCATGGTGGTGTGGGAGAAGATGAACCCCGCGAACACCGAGATCATGATGACCGCGGCCGCCGTGACCACCGCGCGCCCGGCGACCAGCCCCTCGCGGACCGCCGACCGCGCCGGGGCCCCGTGGACGTAGGCCTCGCGCATCCCCGACCCCAGGAACAGCATGTAGTCCATCGCCAGCCCGAACAGGATGCCGACCATGATCGTCGGCAGGAAGCTCAGCACCGGGCCGGGGCTGTCGACGCCGAACACGCCGCCCAGCCACCCCCACTGGTAGATGGCCACCACGCCGCCGAGCGCGGCGGCGAAGGACAGCACGAACCCGAGCGTGGCCACGACCGGAACCAGGAGCGACCGGAACACCACGAGCAGGATGACCAGTGAGAACCCCACGACCACCGCGAGGTAGCCGGGCAGGGCGTCGCTGAGCTTGTCGGAGATGTCGATGTTGCCGCTCGCGGTCCCCGCCACGCCCAGCTCCGCGCCGTCGTCGAACGGGTCCAGCCCGCGCAGCTCGTGGACGAGCGCCTCGGTCGACTCGCTCGACGGCCCCTCGGTCGGCAGGACCTGGAAGACGGACACGCTCCGGTCGTCGGACAGCGCCACGGGCGCGACGGCCGCCACCGCGTCCTGGTCGGCGATCTCCTCGGCGACCCTCAGCTGCTGCCCGGCGGCCTCCTCCTCGTCCTGCGACCCCGGCAGGTCCGCCACCACGACGAGCGGGCCGTTGGCCCCCGCTCCGAACGCCTCGTCCACGGCCGTGTAGGCGCGGTACTGGGTGGAGTCGTGCGCCTCTCTGGATCCGTCCGGAAGCCCCAGACGCAGGTCGAGCGCGGGCACGGCGACCACCAGCAGCGCGCCGGTCACCAGCACGACCTTGACCAGGGCGCCCAGGGTGCGCATCGGGCGCGCCGTGGCCTCGTCGTGCCCCCCGGGGGTCGAACCCGCCGAGGCCCGCTCCTTACGGGAGAGGATGCGCCCGCCCACCAGCGACAGCAGCGCCGGGGTGAGGGTCACCGCCACCAGGACCGCGACAGCGACGGCGAGGGCCCCGACGTTCCCCATCATCCCGAGGAAGTCGATGCCGGTCAGGTTGAGTCCGAGCAGCGCCACGAGCACCGTGGCGCCGGCGAACACCACGGCGTTGCCCGCCGTGCCGTTGGCCAGGGCGATCGACTCCCGGATGTCGAGTCCGCCCCGTGCCTGGCGGCGGTGCCGGTGGATGATGAACAGCGCGTAGTCGATCCCGACCGCCAGGCCGAGCATCATGCCCAGGATCGGTGTCACCGACGACATGGCCACCAGGTCCGACAGCGCCAGCGCGGCCAGCAGTGCCACGCCCACGCCGACGAGCGCCTGCACGAGCGGGAGTCCGGCGCCGACCAGGGTGCCCAGCATGATGACGAGGACGACCGCGGCCACGGCGAGGCCGACCGCCTCACCCACGCCGAAGAGCTCGGGGGCGGTCATGGCGACGTCGGAGCCGAACTCGGTGTCAACGCCGGGGATCTCCTCGAAGGCCGCGATGACCTCGTCCTTGGTCTCCTGGGCGATCTCGTTCTGTTCCTCGGTGAAGGCCACCGTGACCAGGGCGGTGGCGCCGTCCTCGGACACCATGCGGATGCCGTCGGACAGTTCGAGGAGGCGGGCGCCCTCCTCCAGGCTCTGCTCGCCCTCCTCCAGTTCGGCGAGATTGCCTTCGAGTTCGGTGATCTGCGGGTCGATCTGGGGGGCGACGGCGTCGAGTGTCCCCGCCGCCTCCGCCTGCTCGCGGGCGGTCTCCAGTTCGCCCAGCCCGGCTTCGATCTCCTCGCGGCCGCCCGTGATCTCGGCGCGGCCCTCGTCGATCTCCTCCCGTTGCGCCTCGCGCCGCGCCTCGATCGCGAACGGGTCGGCGGCGGACTCGACCCCGTCGACCCCCTCGGCCTCGTCGAGGCGGTCGAGGATGTCGGAGCGCTGCTCGTCGGTGAAGGGTTCTCCGTCCTGGGTGTGCAGGACGATGGTGCCGCTGCCGCCGCCCATACCGGAGAACTCGTCGGCGAGCCGGTCGCTGACCTCCGAGGTCGGGGTGCCGGGGAGGGAGAAGGTCTCCTCCAGTTCCCCGGCGAAGAGTGCGTAGGCTCCCGCGGCGGCCAGAAGGGCGGCCAGCCACAGGGCGATCACGGTCCACGCGCGTCTGGCGGCGGCGCGGCCGAGTCGGTAGAGCAGTTCTGCCATGGGTGGTCTTCCCGTGTCGTGGTGGGGTGGGGTGGGTGTCAGGCGGAGCCGTCGGAGCCGCGGCCGAACCCGTCGCGCAGGGTGGCGAACAGGCGTTCCTGGAAGCCGTTCCAGACCTGTCGGGACTCGGGGGTGTCGACCCCGCCCGTGGCCTGGTCCCAGTGGTGGAGTACGGCCATGAGGCCGGCGATGACCGAGGCGACCAGCACGTGCACGTCGAAGGGGTCGACGTCGGTGTGGTGGCTTTCCAGGGTTCGTGCCAGGGACGCGCTGAACTCGTTCATCACCCGGTCCACCAGAACCAGTTCCCTGCCGCAGAGGTCTCGACGGCGACCGCCGAGGATCCCGGTCATGTAGGTGATGGTGGAGAGCAGGTCGGTCTCGCGCAGGGCGTCGGCGAACTGGTCGGCCATCGACCCCCCGCCGCTCGCGACCCGGGCCTCCAGACTGCGGCGGAAGGTCTCGGTCAGGTCGCTGACCGCCTCGCCGCACACCTCCATGACGACGTCGTCCAGGGACGCGAAGTGGTTGAACACGGTCCGCCTGGCCACGTCCGCCCGTGCCGCCAGTTCGTCGACGGTGAAGGTCGGCCCGCCCCGCTCGTCGATGAGTTCCGCGGCCGCGTTGATGATCGCCCGGCGGTGCCGGGCCTTGAGCGCTTCGCGGCGGTTCGTGGTGGACGGTGGATTGTCGGCCATGACGTCACACTAGGAGCTTATTGCACCGCAGTGCACCGATGCACTGAGTGCAATGAATCACATCGGTTTCCGCCGGGACGCACGGATCGCGCGGTAGGAAGGCTCCGCCCCGGCCGTCCCGCCGGAGAACCCCGTCGAAATAACGGCGACGAACACAACAAAACGCACCTCCACCCGGGGACACGCCCATTCTCCCCCCAAACGATAAACAGTCCACCGAGACACACATCTCCGCCAGCCGCATCCTGCGCCTTTGACGCATAAGGGAAATATAATCCAGACCGGCGCCCGGCCAACGTGGAACGTTGAACAGATCGGAGATCAGAGTTAACCTCAAATCGTCCCGAACGCAGAGCCTCAGCCGAACCTGACTCGCGTCCTTTCCGACCATTCGCCAGAACAGAGGTCATACGGTGTCGGACGTGCACACTGAGACCCCGACCGAGGCCGCATCCGCGAAGACGCACGGCAAGGGTTCGATCATCGTCAACTGGTTGACGTCGACCGACCACAAGGTCATCGGGTACATGTACCTGATCACCTCGTTCGCCTTCTTCGCCCTGTCCGGCGTCATGGCGCTCCTGATCCGCGCCGAACTCTTCTTTCCGGGCACGCAGCTCATGACCAACGAGCAGTTCAACCAAATGTTCACCATGCACGGCACCATCATGCTGCTGTTGTTCGGCACACCTCTGTTCGTCGGTTTCGCGAACGTGGTCATCCCGTTGCAGATCGGCGCGCCGGACGTGGCGTTTCCGAGAATGAACCTTTTCGGTTACTACCTGTTCCTGTTCGGCGGCCTCATCGTCGTCAGCGGATTCCTGACCCCCGGCGGCGCGGCCAGCTTCGGCTGGTTCGCCTACACCCCGCTGTCCGACGCGGTCCGTTCCCCGGGCCTGGGCGGCGACCTGTGGATCCTCGGCCTGGCGGTGTCCGGTCTGGGCACCATCCTGGCGGCGGTCAACTTCATCACCACCGTGGCCTGTATGCGCGCCCCCGGCATGACGATGTTCCGTATATCGATCTTCTCCTGGAACACGATTCTCACCAGTATTCTCGTGCTCATCGCGTTCCCGGTGCTGACCGCCGCCCTGATCGCCCTGGCCGCCGACCGCATGATCGGCACGCATGTGTACGATCCCGACCATGGCGGCGCCGTCCTCTGGCAGCACCTGTTCTGGTTCTTCGGCCACCCGGAGGTCTACATCCTGGCCCTGCCGTTCTTCGGAGTCGTTTCGGAGATCCTGCCGGTGTTCAGCCGCAAGCCGATCTTCGGCTACAAGTCTCTGGTCGCGGCGACCATCGCCATCACCGGCCTGTCCGTCACCGTGTGGGCGCACCACATGTTCCCGACCGGCGCGGTGCTGCTGCCGTTCTTCGCGTTCATGAGCTTCCTCATCGCGGTCCCGACCGGTGTGAAGTTCTTCAACTGGATCG
>NZ_ANBC01000059.1 GCF_000341125.1 Nocardiopsis lucentensis DSM 44048
TGTCATCCTGGCCTCACCGCCGCTGGACTTCCACGTCACCGACTCCTACTTCGTGGTGGCCCACTTCCACTACACGGTCTTCGGCACCGTGGTCTTCGCGATGTTCGCCGGATTCTTCTTCTGGTGGCCCAAGTTCACCGGGCGGATGCTCGACGAGCGGCTCGGCAAGGTCCAGTTCTGGCTGCTGTTCCTGGGCTTCCACGGCACGTTCCTGGTGCAGCACTGGCTCGGCACGATGGGCTTCCCCCGCCGCTACGCCGACTACCTGCCCACCGACGGCTTCACCACGCTCAACCAGATCTCCTCGGTGTCGTCCTTCGTGATCGCCGCCTCGGTCCTGCTGTTCCTGTGGAACATCTACACCACGGCCAGGAAGGCGCCGAAGGTGACCGTCGACGACCCGTGGGGCCACGGCTGCTCCCTGGAGTGGGCGACCTCCTGCCCGCCGCCGCGGCACAACTTCACGTCGCTGCCGCGGATCCGCTCCGAGCGCCCCGCGTTCGACCTGAACCACCCCCACGCGTCGGCGACGAGCTCGACCGAGCCGGTGCGCGGTTGAGGGGCCCGGAGACGCCCCGTACGCCACTACGGATGGGATCGTGACATGTGCCCGGGACACCGCCGGAACCGGAGGGCTCCCCTCGGGCGCGTCCGCGCCCTGGTGGCCCTCCCCCTCCTCCTGGCCGTGGCGTGTTCGATGATGATGTGGGTCTGGACCGGCGCGGCGGGTTTCGCCGTCGCGGGCGGCGCCCTGTTCGCGGTCGTCGTGGTGGCCTGTTCCCTCGCCGACCGTGGCGACCTGCTCGAACTGTTCGGCGGGCCCTGGGACGGGGCCCGGGTGCCCCGGAACGAGGTTCGGCACGGACACGGGGACGTGGTCCTGGACACCCACGACGGGGGGCGTGCCCACTACGCTCCGGGAGACTTCGGGCACCTCCGTTACCGGGGACAGGTCGGAGGCGGCGGCTGACGGGTTTCGCCTCCCGGCGCCCGGACCGGCACGCGCCCGGAAGGTCAGAACAGGGCGGCGAGGGCCAGCAGAGCGCCCAGTCCGAGGGCGAACACCGCCAGGTTCTGGCCCGTTCCGCCCTCAGGCGGGGTGGTGGTCACCTCCGGCAGCAGGTCCGCGATCGCGATGTAGACGAAGTTGCCGGCGGCGAAGGGCAACAGCACCGCGACATCGACGCTGTCGGCCGCGGTGTAGGCGATCAGTCCCCCGCCCAGGAAGGGCAGTGCGGAGAACAGGTTGAAGGCCAGGGCCCGCACCGGGCGCCAGTTGCTGTGCACCAGAATGCCGAAGTCCCCCAGCTCCTGGGGGATCTCGTGGGCCGCGGCCACGAGCCAGGTCACGATTCCCAGCCGTACGTCGACCACGAAGGCTCCGCCCACGGCCAGACCTCCCAGGAGGTTGTGCACGGCGTCGGCGATCAGGATCAGGTAACCCACCGGCCGGTGCTCGCCGACGGGGCGGTGGCAGTGGTGCCAGTTCAGGAACTGTTCCAGCACCAGAAAGGACAGGATGCCGAGCGCCACCCAGATGTAGACGGCCAGGCCGTCGCCGAGGGCGCGCACGGCCTCGGGCAGCATGTGGAAGAGCGCGCCGCCCAGCAGCGCCCCGGCGGCCAGGGCCACCATCGGCAGGACCATGCGCTCGAACCAGCGCTGGGGCAGGAACAGGACCACGGCGCCGGTCAGGGCCAGAGCGCTCATGGCCGCCCCGGAGAGGACGATCCACCACAGCGTCGGCATGCGGCAACGCTACCGGCGCCTCCGGCGGCGTCGAAGGATCTCCTCAGCTGGCGGCGAGCCGTCTCATCGCCCCCGACGGGGGCACAGGCTCCGGCGCCGCGCCACGGGTTGTCGCGGCCTCAGAAGCCCCGCTCGGCCCACGCGTCGAGGTGCTCGGCGACCTCGGCGATGGTGGTCGACTCCCCGTGTCCGGGGTGCACGACGGTCTCCGGCGGCAGGCCGACCAGGTGGTCGCGGATGGAGGCGATGATCGTCGGAAAGTCCGAGAACGGCTGCCCCGTGGCGCCCGGCCCGCCGGGGAACAGCGTGTCCCCGCTGAACAGAGTCCCGATCTCCGGTGCGTACAGGCAGACCCCGCCGGGCGTGTGCCCCGGGGTGTGCAGGACGCGCAGCTCCACTCCCCCGGCGACGAGGGTCTCCCCGTGCAGGAGCGGAGCGTCCGGCTCGCGGTTCGGGTACACCTGGTGCCACAGTTCGGCGTCGTCGGGGTGCAGCAGGATCGGGGTGTCGGTGAGGTCGGCCAGGGCGACCGCCGCGTTCACGTGGTCGCTGTGCCCGTGGGTGCACACGATCGCCATGAGCTCGCGGTCGCCCAGGCCCCGGGCGATGCGCTCGTGGTCGTGGGCTGCGTCGATCACGACGGCGGTGTCGGCGTCGCCGACGATCCACACGTTGTTCTCGACGTCGAAATCACTGCCCTCCAGGCTGAAGACGCCCGAGGTGCGCAGTCTCTCCACGGGAGGAGGGGCACTCGACAAGGCTCACATCCTGTCTGCGTCGCGGGCCGACTCTGTGTGGCAGCCTATCCCCCGGCCCGGTCGGGCACGCGGCGTTTTCCGGGGGGCCGCGCCGTCAGTGGCCGCCCGGCTCGAAGTCGCGGCGCAGGGTGTAGGGCTGGATGAGGCCGAGGCCGTGCGCGTGGCGGGCCCTCACCTTCACCACCTGGAGCCCCTCCTCCCCCGTGAGGCTCTCGGCGAGGTTGTCGTCGATGAGGACGGTGCCGGGGCGGGCGAAGGAGGTCAGGCGGCTGGACCGGTTGACCGTCGTGCCGAACACGTCCCCGTGCAGGGTGAGGACGGGGCCGTAGGCGACACCGACCCGGACGTCGGGGACCTCCACGTGCGTCTTGACGCCGGAGGCCAGGCGCAGGGCGATGTCCGCGGCCTCGCGCGGGGAGTCGGCGACGTAGAGCACCTCGTCACCGAGGGTCTTGACGACGCGCCCGCCCCCGGAGGCGACGATGTCGGCGGCGGTGGCCTCGAAGCCCTCGACCACCTCGGCCAGCTCGACCTCGTCCAGCTCGCGGCTGAGCGTGGTGAAGGAGACCAGGTCCGCGAAGCCGACGATGAGCGGGTAGTAGTTGGGGACGATGTCGTTGTTGCTGGACATCACCGCCAGGGTGCGCGCCGTGGAGGCGGCCAGCTGGCGCCGCCAGATGTGCAGCAGGAGCCGCTCCACGTCGGGCAGGAGCTCCTTGACCTGGTTCATCAGCGGGCTGGCGGCGGAGTCGTCGCCGTCCTTGAAGATGAGCGTGCTGAGGATGCTCGTCTGCCAGTCGGCGAGGCGGGCCATGGTCTGGCCCATCGCGCGGGCGAAGCGGACGACGCCCTCCTCGTCCAGGACGCCCTCCTCCAGGAGGGAGTTGGCGATGCGCAGGGCCTCGACGTCGCTCTCGGCGAAGACGACGGAGTCCTCGCCGTGGGTCGGGAAGCCGAGGGCGCGCCAGACGCGGCCCGCGAGTTCGGGGTCGGCTCCGGAGAGCTCGACCGCCTGCTCCCTGGTGTAGACCGGTTCACCGCCGAGCAGGGCGGACTCGATCGCTTTCGGGTCGGGACGCGACGGCATACGTTCTCTCTCAGACCATCCCCGCGTGTACGGGGAACCAGCAGTTCGCCACTGGGCCGACGGTGCGGCGCTCGGTTCGTTCCGGCGGTTCCTCTCCAGCTTACGCCCGGAGCCTCGGCCGACCAGGGCCGGATGAGGCCCCGTCCTCCGCTGGGACGCGGACTGAACCAACAACGTTCCACACCCCCGCCACGTTCCCCAGGGGTGGGATCACCCGGTCAGGAACCGGGCCGGACGTGGACGACGTCGCCCGCGCTGAGCTCCCGCCCGCCCTTGGGCCCCTCCACCACGAGCCTGGCGTGGGCGTCGACACCGGTCGCCGTGCCCTCCAGCAGTTCCTCACCGGGAAGGTGGACGCGCACCCGGCGCCCCAGGGTGACGCACATGCCCCGGTAGGCGTCGGCCAGCCCACTGGCCTCGGCGTCACCGTCGGCGGCCGACCACACGGTGTACAGCTCCTCGAACCCGCCCAGGACGGCGCCGAGCAGCGCGGAGCGGTCCAGGTCCGCGGCGCCCTCGCCGCGCAGGGAGACGGCGGTGTCCACGGGGAGTTCGGCGCGGGTTTGTGAGACGTTCACACCCATGCCGACGACGACGGCCGGGGCGTCGGGGTCGGAGAAGTCGGCCTCGGAGAGGATGCCCGCGAGCTTGCCGTCGGCGGTCGCGCCCTCGGCTCGGACCTCGGCGGGGACGATGACGTCGTTGGGCCACTTCAGCGCGGCGGGGACTCCGGTCACCCGGCGGACCGCGCCGACCGCGGCCACCCCCATGAGCATGGACAGCCAGCCGAGGGTGTCTGCGGGGACGGTGACGCGCAGGAGGACGGAGAAGGTGAGCGCGGCGCGGTCGGGGGTGGTGAAGCCGCGCCCGAGGCGGCCGCGCCCGGCGGTCTGGTGCTCGGTGGCCAGCACGCTGCCGTGCGGCGCCCCCGCCTTGGCGCGCGCGAGCAGTTCGGTGTTGGTGGAGCCCACGGCCGGGAGGACGTCGACGCCGCGCCACATCCCGCCGGGGCGGGTCAGGGCGGCGTTGAGCGCGATCGGGTCGAGCGGCGGACGCGGGACGTCGTCGGTGTCGTGGGCCATGCGCCCATTACAGCAGCGCCGGGGTCCCGACGGGAAACCCCCGCGCTGTGGGGGCCACCGGTTACCCTGAAACCAGCACATCGGTGATCACGCGTTGCTACGTTCAGCTGCCGGAGGTGGCTCGACAGATGAGCATCGCGGAAGCGGAAACCAAGACAGTGACCGCCGTACCGTCCTACTGGGACGTCGTCTTGTGCGCCTGGGAAGAGCTGGACCTGCCCGAGGGGTGGCGGGCCGAGATCATCGAAGGCGACATCAGGATCATGACTCCCCCAAGGGACGAGCACAGTGAGATCATCGACCTGATCCAGACGCGGCTCTTCCGTGAGAAGTTCCGTGACGGGAGCCCGCTCAGCGAGTGCACCATGCATCAGAGTATCGATCTGCGTCTCCCCGAGCGTGTCAGTCTGTTCATCCCCGGCCTGGTGGTCCTTCCAGGGCGTGTGCTCGACCGCTCAGCCGACCACTCAGCAGCCGACGCACTCCTCGTGGTCGAGGTGACGTCCAAGAGCACCGCGGAAAAGGACCGCAAGGCCAAGCTGTGGGGATACGCGCACGCCGGGATCCCCCTCTACCTGCTGGTCGACCGCTGGGATCCGCAGACGGGCAAGGGCGAGGTCACCCTCTTCTCCGAGCCCGAGAACGGCCGGTACACCTCGGCGACGAAGGTCCCCTTCGGCAAGGAGATCCACCTTCCCGAACCGTTCGGCGTCACGCTGGACACCGCGGAGTTCCCGGCCTGACCCCGAGCACGAACGACCGCGCCCCCGCACCCGGCGGGGCACGGAGGCGCGTCGCGTCGGTCGGGGTCAGCCGGTGTTCTGGAGCCCGGCGGCCACACCGTTGACCGAGAGCAGCAGCAAGCGCTCCAGGTGCTGCTGGTCCTGCTCGGACAGGGAGCCCGACTCCTCACCCCGCAGCGCCTCCAGCGCGCGCAGCTGGAGGTGGGACAGCGCGTCCACGTACGGGTTGCGCAGGTCCACCGCCCGCGAGAGCACCGCGCGGTTCTCCAGCAGGCGGCTGTGCCCGGTCACCTTCAGCACCAGCTCACGCGTGCGGTCGTACTCGGCCAGCACCCGCTCGCTCAGCTCCGGACGGCCGCCCAGGGCCAGGTAGCGCTCGGCGATGGTGCGGTCGGTCTTGGCCAGGCTCATCTCCGCGTTGTCCAGCAGCGACGCGAACATCGGCCACTCGCGGTAGGCCTCCTGGAGCACCGAGACGTCCTCGACCGCCGCCAGACCGGTGCCGAGCCCGTACCAGCCGGGCAGGTTGACGCGGGTCTGGGTCCACGCGAACACCCACGGGATCGCGCGCAGGTCCCCCAGGCCCTTGGCCTTGCCGCGACGCGCGGGCCGCGATCCCAGGCGCAGCTCGCCCAGCTCCTCCAGGGGGCTGACCCGGGAGAACCACAGCGCGAAGTCCTCGGTGTTGATCAGGTCCAGGTAGGTCTCCTGGGCGGCCGCCGCGATGGTGTCCGCGAACGGGCGGAACCGCTCGGCGGCGGAGCGCTCGCGCTCCTGGACGGCGTCGGTGGAGGCCATGAGGACGGCGTGGCCGACCTGCTCGATGTGGCGGCGGGCGATGGCGTGCTGCCCGTAGCGGGCGAAGATGACCTCACCCTGCTCGGTCACCTTGAACCGCCCGCCGACCGAACCCGGCGCCTGCGCGAGCAGCGCCCGGCTGGCCGGGCCGCCGCCGCGGCCCAGGGAACCGCCCCGGCCGTGGAAGAGCGTCAGCCGCACGTCGTGGTCGCGCGCCCACGCCGCGAGTCGGGCCTGGGCGTCGTACAGCCGCAGCGTGGCGCTGACCGGGCCGACGTCCTTGGCCGAGTCGCTGTAGCCGAGCATGACCTCGATCCGCCGGCCGGTCTCGTCGAGTCGGCGCCGGACCTGCGGCAGGTCCCGCATGCCGTCGAGGACGCCGGGCGAGGCGTCCAGGTCGGCACCGGTCTCGAACAGCGGGATGACGTCCAGGACCGGTACCCGGTCGGCGGGCAGCGCGTGGGCGGCCAGCTCGTACACGGCCGCGATGTCCTCGGCCGAGCGCGTGAAGCTGACGATGTAGCGGCGGCAGGCCTCCACGCCGAAGCGCTCCTGGATCCAGGAGATCACCCGCAGGGTCGCCAGGACCTCCTCCGTGCGCTCGGAGGGGCGCTTCCCGGCCCGCAGCTCGGCCAGGGCCGCGGCGTGCACCTCGCTGTGCTGGCGCACCTCCAGCTCCGCCAGGTGGAAACCGAAGGTCTCGGCCTGCCAGATGAGGTGCTGGAGCTCACCGTAGGCCTGGCGGACGGCACCGGCCTCGACCAGCGAGTCCTGAACGGTCCGCAGGTCGGCGAGGAAGTCGTCGGCGGTGGGGTAGGCCAGGTCGGCGTCGCGTTCGCGTGTGGCGCGCAGCCGTGCGGCTCCCAGCAGCAGCGCCTGGCGGTGCGGTTCGTTGGGCGAGCGCTTGACGACGTCCGACATCAGGTCGGGGTGTCCCGCCCTGGCGGCGGAGAGCGCGTCCAGCAGCGCGGTGCTGGCCGGGGTGAGGTTGGAGTAGGCGGTCAGGGTGCGCGCCACGCGGTCGCAGGACCGCTCCAGGCCGCGCAGCACGTGCTCGGACTGGATGCGCACGGCCTCGCGCGTCACCTCGTGGGTGACGAACGGGTTGCCGTCGCGGTCGCCGCCGATCCAGCTGCCGTAGCGGACGAACGGTGTCGCGCGCGGGGGCCGCACACCGGTGCCCTCGGGGTCGATCGCGGCGTCCAGGGTCCGGTAGACCTGCGGGATGACGTCGAAGATCGTCTCGTCGAACGCCGCGAGCGCGGTGCGCACCTCGTCGAGCGGGTCGAGCTTGGTGTAGCGCAGCTGGGACGTGCGCCAGAGCAGGTCGATCTCCTCCAGCAGCCGCCGGTGGGCCTCGGCCGCGGCGCTGCTGCCCTCGTGGGCGGCGTGCCAGGCGTCCAGCTGGGCGCTGATGCGCAGGATGGACGTGGACACCGCGCGCCTGCGGGCCTCGGTCGGGTGCGCCGTGAGCACGGGGTGGAACTCCATGCCCGCGACGAGTTCGCCCAGCCGTTCCTCGCCCCCGTCGGTGTCCCGGACCGCGCGCACGGCGGCGGCCAGGGACTCGTGGGGCGGGTTGGCGGCGTCGTCGCGCTCGCGCAGGGCGCGCATGCGCTGGTGCTCCTCGGCCAGGTTGGCGAGGTGGAAGTACACGGTGAAGGCGCGCGCCACCTGCTTGGCGCGCTCCAGGGGCCAGGCGGCGACGATCGCGGTGATCTCGTCGCTGGAGACCGAACCGTCGCGTGCGCCGATCACGGCGTGCCTGAGCTTCTCGACATCGGCGAGAAGGTCCTTGCCGCCGCTTTCGGCCAGGACCGTTCCGAGCATCTCGCCGAGCAGTTTGACGTCATTCCGAAGCTGCTCGGGAACTTCCTGCCGGGCACTGTCGCGTTCTGCGCTAACCGCTGTCATGAGGCCGAGACTACAGAGGGCGTGCCTGCACGGACGCGTTCGGGGGGCGGATTTCGTCGGTTTTGCCAGTGCGTTAACAATTGTGTGCGACGGCGATGAATTCACATTCGGTCACGCGCCAATTCCGCGATCCGCCCGGTTTTCGGCGCCCCTCCCGGGCGTGGCGCCCCTGTGACCTGGGCATGGGTTACTGGTGAGTAACCCAAACCCGGATAGGTTCCTTGGACGTCCACACGACTAACCTGGGGTGTCATGGCCACCGAAGCCCCAGAACCGCTGTCCGCGGCTGAGATCGACATCCACACGACCGCGGGCAAGCTCGCAGACCTGCAACGACGGCGCTACGAGGCCGTCCACGCGGGTTCGGAGCGAGCCGTTGAGAAACAGCACGCCAAGGGCAAGATGACCGCTCGCGAGCGGATCGACGCCCTCCTCGACCCGGGCTCGTTCGTGGAGTTCGACGCCCTGGCCCGACACCGCTCGACCAGCTTCGGGCTGGACCGCAACCGGCCCTACGGCGATGGCGTCGTCACCGGCCACGGGACGGTCGACGGCCGCCCCGTCGCCGTCTTCAGCCAGGACGTCACCGTCTTCGGCGGGTCCCTCGGCGAGGTCTACGGCGAGAAGATCACCAAGGTCCTCGACCACGCCCTCACCAACGGCTGCCCCGTCGTGGGCATCAACGAGGGCGGCGGCGCGCGCATCCAGGAGGGTGTCGTCTCGCTGGGCCTGTACGCGGAGATCTTCAAGCGCAACACCCACGCCTCCGGCGTCATCCCGCAGATCTCGCTCGTCATGGGCGCGGCGGCGGGCGGGCACGTCTACTCGCCCGCCCTCACCGACTTCGTCGTCATGGTCGACGAGACCTCCCAGATGTTCATCACCGGCCCCGACGTCATCAAGACCGTCACCGGTGAGGACGTGTCGATGGAGGAGCTGGGCGGCGCCCGCACCCACAACACCAAGTCGGGTGTGGCCCACTACATGGGCGCCGACGAGCGGGACGCCATCGAGTACGTTCGCACGCTCCTGTCCCACCTGCCCGACAACAACCTCGAAGAGGCACCGGTTCTGCCTCCCGAGGAGGAGCCGGGCGACGAGCCCACCGACACCGACCTGGCCCTGGACGCGTTCATCCCGGACTCGGCCAACCAGCCCTACGACATGAAGCGGGTCATCGAGGCGGTCCTCGACGACGGCGACTTCCTGGAGGTCCACGCCCAGTTCGCCACCAACATCGTGGTGGGCTTCGGCCGCGTCGACGGACGCTCCGTGGGCGTGGTCGCGAACCAGCCCATGAGCTTCGCGGGCTGCCTGGACATCGACGCCTCCGAGAAGGCCGCGAGGTTCGTCCGCACCTGCGACGCCTTCAACGTCCCGGTCCTGACCTTCGTGGACGTGCCCGGCTTCCTGCCCGGCACCGACCAGGAGTGGGACGGCATCATCCGGCGCGGCGCCAAGCTGCTCTACGCCTACGCCGAGGCCACCGTCCCGCTGATCACCGTGATCACGCGCAAGGCCTTCGGCGGCGCCTACGACGTCATGGGGTCCAAGCACCTGGGCGCCGACGTCAACCTGGCGTGGCCGACCGCGCAGATCGCCGTCATGGGCGCCCAGGGCGCCGTGAACATCCTGCACCGGCGCACGCTGGCCGAGGCCGACGACGTCGAGGCCGAGCGCACGCGGCTGGTCACGGAGTACGAGGACACGCTCCTCAACCCCTACTCGGCGGCCGAACGCGGCTACGTGGACGGGGTGATCATGCCCTCCGAGACCCGGGACCAAGTGTCCAAGGCCCTGAAGGCCCTGCGGAACAAGCGCAAGCAGCTTCCGCCCAAGAAGCACGGGAACATCCCGCTGTGAGTGAACCGAAACTCCCGCCACACGTGGTCGTGGTCCGCGGTGCCCCCTCCGACGAGGAGCTCGCGGCCCTCACCGCCGTGCTCAGCGCACGCGCGGCGGCCCGACGCGCCACCGACACCACCAGGACGACGGAACCGGTCTCCGGTTGGAGAGACCGCGCTCGGAACCTGCGCACTCAGGTCCCGACGCGGCCCGGGCCCGGCGCCTGGCGGCTCAGCACCAGGTGACCACGTCACCCCGATCCATAGACTTTCCGTTGAGCGGACGGCGCGCTCCCGCTCCGTGCCACAGCAGGAGGATTTCCCACCGTGCGTAAAGTTCTGATCGCCAACCGCGGCGAGATCGCCGTGCGCATCGCCCGTGCCTGTCGGGACGCCGGTCTGGCCAGCGTCGCCGTCTACGCCGAACCCGACCTGGACGCCCTGCACGTCAAGATCGCCGACGAGGCCCACTCCCTGGGCGGGTCCACCCCCGCCGACTCCTACCTGGACATCGCCAAGCTCCTGGCCGTGGCCGCCGAGTCCGGGGCCGACGCGGTCCACCCCGGCTACGGGTTCTTGGCCGAGAACGCCGACTTCGCCCAGGCCGTCATCGACGCCGGCCTGACCTGGATCGGCCCGCCCCCCGCGGCGATCACCGCCCTGGGCGACAAGGTCCAGGCCCGCCACATCGCGCAGAAGGTCGGCGCCCCGCTGGTTGCCGGCACCCCCGACCCGGTCGACTCGGCCGCGGAGGTGGTGGCCTTCGCCGAGGAACACGGCGTGCCGGTCGCGATCAAGGCCGCGTTCGGCGGCGGCGGGCGCGGGTTGAAGGTCGCCTACACCCTGGAGGAGGTCGAGGGCGCCTACGAGTCGGCGGTGCGCGAGGCCGTCACCGCGTTCGGGCGGGGGGAGTGCTTCGTGGAGCGCTACCTGGACAAGCCCCGCCACGTGGAGACCCAGTGCCTGGCCGACGCCCACGGCAACGTCGTGGTGGTCTCCACCCGCGACTGCTCGCTGCAGCGGCGCCACCAGAAGCTGGTGGAGGAGGCCCCGGCCCCGTTCCTGTCCGAGGCCCAGATGGAGCGGCTGTACGCCTCGTCCAAGGCCATCCTCAAAGAGGCCGGGTACGTGGGTGCGGGCACGTGCGAGTTCCTGGTCGGGGTGGACGGCACGATCTCGTTCCTGGAGGTCAACACCCGCCTTCAGGTGGAGCACCCGGTCACCGAGGAGGTCACCGGGATCGACCTGGTGCGGGAGATGTTCCGGGTGGCCGACGGCCAGGAGCTGGGTTATGGCGACCCCGAGGTGCGCGGACACTCCTTCGAGTTCCGGATCAACGCCGAGGACGCCGGGCGGGGCTTCATGCCCGCGCCGGGCACCATCACCGAGCTGAACCTGCCCGCGGGTCCGGGTGTGCGGGTGGACACCGGGTGCGAGGCCGGGTTCACCGTGCCGCAGGCCTTCGACTCGATGGTGGCCAAGCTCATCGTCACCGGCCGCACCAGGCAGGAGGCGCTCCAGCGGTCGCGGCGGGCGCTGGCGGAGTTCACGGTGGGCGGGATGCCCACGGTGATCCCGTTCCACCAGGCGGTCGTGACCGACCCGGCGTTCGCCCCGGCCGACCCGGACGAGGCGTTCGGGGTGTACACGCGGTGGATCGAGACCGAGTTCGACAACCGCGTCGAGCCGTGGGCCGGCGAGCCCGGCACGGCCGATCCCGTCGAGCGCGAGACGGTGACCGTGGAGGTGGGCGGTAAGCGGATCGACGTGGTGCTGCCCGCCGGTCTGGGGTCCGCGGCGGCCGCGGCCCCGGGTACGGGCGGGGCGAAGAGGAAGCGGTCCGCGCGCCGGGGCGGCTCCGGTTCGGCGGCGGCCAGCGGGGACTCGCTGGTGTCGCCGATGCAGGGCACGGTGGTCAAGCTGGTGGCCGAGGAGGGCCAGCAGGTCGCCGAGGGCGACCCGGTGGTGGTCATCGAGGCGATGAAGATGGAGCAGCCGCTGAACGCGCACAAGGCGGGTGTGATCACGGGGCTGGGTCTGGCCGCGGGTGAGACCGTCGCCAACGGCGCCGTGGTCTGCGACATCAAGGACGCCTAGCGCCCGGACGTCTGAGTCACGGGGGGAGGCGCCGGAACCGGTGCCTCCCCCCTCGTGTGTCCGGCACCGCTGCCCGCCTCTTCGCGCATCCCGAACAGACAGCTCCCCTTCGCGGTTCCCGGGCCGCTTCCTCCCCCGGGTGTCCAGGTCCGTTCACTACCGTTCGGGGCGGGTCAGGTCGATGTCGAGCGGACAGGGGGCGTCGACCCGGAGACGACCCCGGGACACACCGGCGGACATGTAGCACCGGGTGACCGGATCCAGGGCGTACACGTGAACCGCGATCGTTCGGTTCTCCTCCCGCTCCACCCGCCACAGGTGCGGGACCCCAGCCTGAGCGTAGATCCGTGGCTTGCGCTCCCGATCCCTGATCTCGGACTCGGGTGTGACCACCTCGACGACGAGGAGCACCGGCTCCGGTCCGATCCATGTGGAGTCCGGCCCCGTCCGGCCGTCCCCCCGCACCAGCATGAGATCGGGCTCGGGCCGCTGCCTCTCGCCGAGCCTGACCGTGAACTCCCGGTAGACGTACAGGTCGCCCGGGATCTGGGCGTCCATCTGGCGGCTCAACAGTGTCTTGACGGCCGAGTGCCACCGCCCCTGGGGCCTTCTGAGGACCAGGCTGCCGTCGATGAGTTCGGTGTAACGCGGAAGACCGGGGAGGCGGTCGAGATCGTCAGCGGTGAAGCCGTCCGTCGGCGGCATGGGGAGCAGCAGCATGCCATCGAGTTCCGGATCCGGTTGCCCGGGTACTGGTGGAACGGACATGGCGCCCCTCGGTTCGACGGATCACCTTCCATCACCCATCGTAGCGACCCGCGCCATCCTGTGACGAAGTTATCCACAGGGCCCTTGGGGCGGTCCCACACCCGGCGTGCGCCTCACCACACTCCCGCCCAGTCCTCTCCAGCGAAACCCCCTGGACACGGGCGCTCCGGATGAACCCACACAGGATTCATCCCATGACGCGTATGGAATAAGTAAGGGTTTGACGTTATTGTCCTTGATCGTGACGAACATCTGGGGACTGACGCGACGGTGGCACATCGACCTGTGCCGCCGCGGCTGTCACGCGTGTAGCTAGGTTCACGCGCGCCCGTCGAGGCGTGCGCCGCGCACCCGTCCCGTGTGTCACCCCTTCCCGGTGATACCCCCATCCCTGCCCCGAAGCCGACCCGGCGGTTCCGACCGTGCCGTCGGACCCTCGGCTGTCATCGCCACCCTTCTGGAGTCACCTCCGTGTCCTCGCAGAGTGCCACCGCACGTTCGCGAAATCCGTTCGTACGCATCCCCTTCTCCGTCCAGGTCCTGGGCGGTCTGATCCTGGGCCTCGCCCTCGGTGTCGTCGCCCTCCAACTGGGCACCACCGGCGACGGTGAGCCGAACTGGCTCGCCACGACCCTCCAGACCGTCGGCTCGATCTTCGTGACGCTGCTGCGCACGATCGTCCCGCCGCTGATCGTCCTCGCGGTCATCTCCTCGATCGCCAACCTGCGCAACGTCGCGGGCGCCGCCCGGCTGGCCTGGAAGACGCTGCTCTGGTTCGCCGTCACCGCCCTGGTCGCCGTCGCGATCGGCATCGGCCTCGGGCTGCTCTTCCGGCCCGGCCTCAACAGCGGCGTGGACGCCTCGACCGCCGCCGAGCCCTCCACGCAGGGCTCCTGGATCGCCTTCATCGAGAGCATCGTCCCGACCAACTTCCTCGGTCTGACGGCGAGCACCTCCGCGGCCGACGACGGTTCGCTGAGCACGTCGCTGTCGTTCAACGCGCTCCAGCTCATCGTGATCGCCGTGGTCCTGGGCATCGCGGCGGTGAAGGTCGGCAAGTCCGCCGAGCCGTTCATCAACTTCACCGCCTCCGCCCTGGACGTCGTCCTCAAGGCCCTGTGGTGGGTCATCCGCCTCGCCCCGATCGGCACCGTCGGCCTGCTGGGCAACGCGGTCTACAGCTACGGCTGGACCACCATCGGCGCGCTCGGCAAGTTCTCCCTGGCCATCTACGTCGGCCTGGCGCTGGTGGTGTTCGTCGTCTACCCGGTGATCGCCCGCCTCAACGGCCTGTCCCCGGTCAAGTACTTCACCGGCGTCTGGCCCGCCGTCCAGCTCGGCTTCGTCTCCCGCTCCTCCATGGGCACCCTGCCCGTCACCCAGCGGGTCGCCGAGCAGAACCTCGGCGTGCCGCGCCACTACTCCGCGTTCGCCGTCCCGTTCGGCGCCACCACCAAGATGGACGGCTGCGCAGCGATCTACCCGGCGATCTCGGCGATCTTCGTCGCCCAGTTCTTCGGGATCGGCCTGGACGTCACCGACTACCTGCTGATCGTGTTCGTCTCGGTGATCGGCTCGGCCGCGACCGCGGGCACCACCGGCGCGACCGTGATGCTCACCCTGACCCTGTCCACGGTGGGCCTGCCCCTGGAGGGCGTCGGCCTGCTGCTGGCGGTCGACCCGATCCTGGACATGGGCCGCACCGCCACCAACGTGGCCGGCCAGGCGTTCGTCCCGGCGATCGTCGCCAAGCGCGAGGGCATCCTCGACGTGGCCCGCTACCACGCCCCGCGCGGCGCCAGCGGCTTCGTCCCGCTGGACGAGGAGCTCGCCCGACCCGTCGAGGTGAAGGGCGACGACACGGCGCCGGAGGCGGAGGACGAGGCCGGGGAGCCCGCCACCACCGCCAAGCGCTGACCCGCCCGATCCCGCAGCACACCGTGGCCCGCCGGAGACACCTCCGGCGGGCCGCGCCGCGTTGTGGGGCGAAGGACACGGTGAGACCGTGGCCGTGGCGGGAACTGTGCGGACATCCCGTTCGTCCCTGCTAGTGACGGAGGCGAGAGGAACGACATGCTGCGCCGCTTGGTAACACCCACAGTCCTGACCGCCGGGCTCGCGGCGGCGGTCGTGACCGCCTCGGCGATGCCCGCCGCGGCCGACACCCCGCCCGAGCTGCCCGACACCCAGGACATCGTCGACGAGCTGGAGGGCGACGGTGTCTTCATCGACCCCAGCATCGACCAGATCCCCGCCGCCGACGAATCCGCCCTGGAGGCGGTCGTGGCCGGGTCGGAGGTGCCGGTCTACTACGTGATCCTGCCGACCGGGGCCGCCGGCTCCGACACCGGCCTGAACGCCGTCATGGAGCCGGTGATGGCCGAGGTCGGCGACGGCGCCTACGGCATCCTGGCCGGTTCCGACGCCTTCCGCGTCACCTCCCCCGACATCGAGGACACCGAGGCGGTCCGGCAGATCGCGCTCGACGAGGGCGCGGGGAACCAGATCGACACCCTGGCCGCCGTGCCCGACGCCGTCGAACAGGCCGAGTCCGACGCCGCCTCCGGCGCGGTCTCCGGCGTCGTCCTGCTCGCCGTCCTGGTGCTCGTGGTCGCGGCGGGGGGCGGG
>NZ_ANBC01000060.1 GCF_000341125.1 Nocardiopsis lucentensis DSM 44048
CGGCCCAGAAGGCCAGGGAACTCGCCGAGATCCGGCAGATGGCCACCGAGGACGTCGTCCGGCTCGGCGAGGACGTCGCCCGCCTGGAGATCGACCTCACCGCCGTCGACGAGGCCACCCGCGCCGACTACACGCGGGCGATGGACTCCTACGACCAGGCCAAGTCCCTGCTCGACACCATCTCCGAGCCCGACCAGGTCCGCATGGTCACCAGCGCCCTGGAGGACGGCCGCTACTACATGAGCGCGACCCGGGCGCGGATGAGCGGCGAGCCGGTGCCCGAGCGGCGCGGCCCCTGCTTCTTCAACCCGCAGCACGGCCCGTCCACCGAGGACGTCACCTGGGCCCCGCCCGGCGGCGCCCCCCGCTCGGTCACCGCGTGCGCCGCGTGCGCGCAGGCCGTGCGGACCGGCGGACAGCCGGACGTGCGCCTGGTCGAGGTGGGCGGTGAGCGACGGCCGTACTACGACGCGGGACCGGCCTACTCGCCCTACGCCGGCGGCTACTTCGGCATGGACATGATGATGGGCATGTTCACCGGCATGATGATGGGCTCCATGATGGGGTCGATGCTGGGCGGCGGCATGATGGGCGCCGGTGACATGGGCGACGTCGGGGACGTCGGCGGTGACGACTTCGGGGGCGGGGACTTCGGCGGAGGCGACTTCGGCGGCTTCGACTTCTGAGGTTCGGACCCCGACCGCCCACGAACGGAACGCCGACGGCCCCGGGCGCGCGCGGGGCCGTCGGCGTTCGCGGCTTCGGTGTCCGTGGCCGGGGAGACGACGCCCGAGGTCGAGGGTCAGGCCGCCGCGCCGGAGCGCGCGTGCAGATCCTCGACCCACCGAACCACGGTCTCGGCGGTCCGCTCGGGCCCGGTGTCGGTGGTGTCGACGAGGGTCAGCGGCGGGTCGAGGCGGGGCCCCTCCCCCGCGACCCACGCGGCGTAGTCGAGCGTCTCGGCGATCCGTTCCTCGTCCCACTCACGCCAGGCGGGACGGGCCCTCAGCCGTTCGGCGAGGACGTCGGGGTCGCAGGTCAGCGCCAGGTAGTGGATGTCGGAGAACAGCGCGCGCTCGGGGAGGGGCTCGAACTCCGGGGGGACCACGGTCCCGCACAGCACGACCGGCCGCCCGTTCTGCTGCACCATGGCGGCGGTGCGCAGCCAGGTGGAGCGGAACAGGCGGTGGTGCCCGGCGGGGTCACGAAGACCGCCCACCCACAGCAGGTCCTGTTCGAGCACGACGAAGCGGTCGCGGAGTCGTTCGAGCAGCAGCCCGGCGATGGTGGACTTCCCGGTGCCGCTCGGGCCCGACACGCAGTACAGCGGCAGGCGCGCGAACGGCCGGGTCAGCCCACACGCGACACAGCGCAGGACGGACGCGCCCGCGCTGGTGTCCGGGGTCTCGTTCCACTCCCCGCAGCGCGTGCAGATCAGCGGATGCACGCGCGGCTCAGTCGAAGAGCTCTTCCAGGAAGCTCTTCTTGCGCCGACCGCGGTAGGGCTTGGGCGAGTCCCGGTACCCCCCGTAGCCGCGCGGGGAGTCGGGATAGCCGCCGTAGCCGCGCGGGGAGTCGGGGTAACCGCCCTGGCGGTACCCCGGCGGCGGAGCCTGGGGGTAGGGCTGCGGCGGGGCCTGGTGGTAACCGGGCTGGGGGGCGCTCGGGTCCGGCGGAGGCGGCGCCGCGTAGTGGCGCTGCTCGGCCGCGATGATGCTCTCCAGCTCACCCCGGTCCAGGAAGATGCCCTGGCAGACGTCACACCGGTCGATGTGGACGCCCTGTCGGTCGTAGGTACGCATGGGGCTCTGGCACTTGGGACAGATCACATCGCAAACAGTACCCGCTCGATCGTGAGATCGGCGTAAACGAGGGCGATTCGTATGCGCGCACCAGCGATTTCACCGTGCGTCGCGATCCCTTGACCCGAAGCCTTGCGCGATTAGTTACCGAGTAAGTATCGTGGAGCTAGTTACTCAGTAAGTAGGTGTCTCATGTCAGTCCGCCAGGGGTTCCTCGCCCTGCTCTCCCACGGCCCCAAGCACGGGTACCAGCTCCGCGCCGAGTTCGAGGCGCGCAGCGGTGGCACGTGGCCGCTCAACATCGGGCAGGCCTACACCACCCTGGGTCGCCTGGAGCGCGACGGACTCATCGCCTCCGTTCACGACGACGACCCCGAGGCACCCGAGCGGTACGCCCTGACCGACGCCGGACGGACCGAGGTCGAGTCGTGGTGGAACAGCCCCGTCAAGCGCGGCGCCCCCGCCCGCGACGAACTCGCGCTCAAGCTCGCGCTCGCGGTCACCACGCCGGGGGTCGACGTGCGTGCCGTCGTGGACGCCCAGCGCGCCGAGACCCTGCGCGGCCTCCAGGACTACACGCGCCTGAAGCGGTCGGGCCGCGGGCGGGAGGCCACGGAGGAGGACCCGAACGCGGACCTGGCCTGGGACCTGGTCCTGGACGCGCTCGTCTTCTCGGCCCAGGCTGAGATGCAGTGGCTCGACCACGTCGAGTCCCGCCTGGCACGGGCCTCGCGCACACGTGGCGGAGCCTCCGCGCCCGCGGCCACGCGTGCCCCGGAGGCGGCGCGACGCCCGGAGGCGAGCCGGTGACCGACGCCCCCACCCCCCAGCTGAGTCTGCGCGGCCTCACCCGCGTCTACGGCGAGGGACCCACCCGCGTCGACGCGCTCACCGACATCGACCTCGACGTCGCGCCCGGCGAACTCGTCGCCGTCATGGGCCCGTCCGGCTCCGGGAAGACGACGCTGCTCAACCTCGCCGGCGGGTTGGACACCCCGACCCGGGGCTCGGTCCTGGTCGACGGCGACGCCCTGGAGGCGCTGACCGCCCGCCAGCGCGCGGCCCTGCGCCGCCGCCGGATCGGCTACGTCTTCCAGGACTTCAACCTCATCCCCTCCCTGACCGCCGCCGAGAACGTCAGCCTCCCCCTGGAACTGGACGGCCTGCCCCCGCGCGAGGCCCGTCCGCTGACCACCGCCGCGTTGGACGACGTGGGCCTGTCCGACCGGGCCGACCGTTTCCCCGAGCAGCTCTCCGGGGGCCAGCGTCAGCGCGTCGCGATCGCCCGCGCCCTGGTCGGACCGCGACGGCTGATCCTCGCCGACGAACCGACCGGCGCCCTGGACTCGACCACGGGCGAGGACGTCGTCGCCCTGCTGCGCGACCGCGTCGACCAGGGCGCCGCCGGACTCCTGGTCACCCACGACTCCCGTTACGCCGCCTGGGCCGACCGCACGGTCTTCCTCCGTGACGGCCGGGTCGCCACCTCCACCGGCGGCCGGCTCGGCCTGGAGGCACTGATCACGGCGGACACCGAGGGCGGGGTGTGATGGCGCGCTCCCTCACCGCTCCGTGGCGGGCCGCGCTGCGCCTGGCGCTCCGGGACGCGGCGCGCAACCGCGCCGCGACCGCGCTCATCGCCGCGGCCGTCGTCCTCGTGGTGGCGGGGGCTACCGCGGGGGACGTCCTGCTCCGCTCGATCACCCCGCCCGCCGCCGTCCTCAACCGCATGATGCTCGGCGACTCCGCCCAGGCACGGATCACCTGGCACCTGCCCGGCCCGGTCCAGCAGACGCCGCGCGACGACCTCATGGTCGGTGGCGCGGACGCCGAACCGCCGTCGCCCGAGGAGTACGAGGCGACCCTGCTCGACCTCCTCCCCGAGGGATCGGATCTGGTCCGGGCGGTGACGGGCACCGTGACGGCCCGAAGCGGCGACCGGGCCACCGAGGGCCTGGAGGCCCTGGAGGCCCCCGTCGACGGCCCGCTCGCCGACGCCTTCGCGCCCCTGGAGGGGACCGCGCCCACCGAACCGGGCGAGGCCCTGGTGAGCCGGGAACTGGCCCGACGCCTGTCCCTGGAGCCGGGCGACGGGATCGCGCTCGCCGCGGACGGCGGCGACGCCCGTACCGTCACGGTCACGGGCGTGGCCCCGGCCAGTCGCAACCCCGCCCAGGTCGTCCTGGCTCCGGGCACGCTGCTGGACACCGGCGGAGAGCTCGGTACCGCGACCGCGGTGTCGGTGTGGTTCGTGACCGGGTCCGAACCGGTGACGTGGGACCGCGTCCTGCGGATCAACGAGACCGGATCGACCGTCTACAGCCGTGCGGTGGTCTCCGACCCGCCCCCTCCCGCCGAGGTCCCCCTCCTGAGCGGCCAGCCCACCGCGGGCCCGGACACCCGGCTGCTGTTCCTGGGCGGACTCGCCGCCGGAACAGTCCTGGCGTGCCTGGTCATGGGACCCGCGTTCGCCGTGCGCGCCCGCCGCGCCGAGCGTGACCTGGCTCTGGTCAGCGCTCAGGGCGGCGACGCGCGGACCCTGCGCCGGACCGTGCTCCTGGGGGCGGCGGCCGTCGGCGGCGGAGCCGGCGCCGTGGGCGCGCTGGCGGGACTGGGCGCGGCCTGGGCGGTGTCGGCCGGTCTGCGCCACGTCGGCGACCCGGTCTTTCCCTCACTGATCCTGCCCGCGGCGGACCTCGCCGCGTTCTGGGCGCTGGGCGCCCTGACCGCACTGGCCGCCGCGCTCCCGCCCGCCCTGCGCGCCGGGCGGACCGACCCGGTGGCGGTGCTCTCCAGCCGTCCGGCGGCGGCCACCCGGCGGCGCCGCGCGGGGGTCGCGTCCGTCACCGCACTGCTGGCGGCGGTCCTGGCCGGGACGGCGTTTCGGACGGCGACCCCGTGGCTGTTCGTCCCCGCCG
>NZ_ANBC01000061.1 GCF_000341125.1 Nocardiopsis lucentensis DSM 44048
GCGACCGTCACCATCGCCGCCGTCGCCTCCCTGGCCGCGGTCGCCGTCTTCACCTCCTCCGCGATCGCGCACGAGGGTCGCAGGCACTTCCCCCGCGCGGCGGTCGGCACGACGCTGGTGTACCTGCCCGACGGCGCGTCCGCCTCAACGGCGGACGAGGCCGAGGCCGCCCTGCGCGAGCACTTCCCGGAGAACGACGTCGTCCCGGTGCGGATGATCGACACCCGGATGGAGGTCGCCCCCGTGCCCGACCCCGGACAGCCCTGTCCGGACTGGGCCGTCTGGCCTCCGGAGGAGATACGGACGGAGCCGATCACCGCACCGGTCCCCCTGGACTCCCCCGACTGCGCCCCCATGAAGGCCAACGGCGACCAGAACCGCCAGGTGATGTGGGGCGGCGCGCTGGGGGCCGCGCCCCTCGTGGACGACGGGACCCTCGTCCGCGCCCTGGGACTGCCCGGCGCGGAGGAGGCGGCCGCGGCGCTGGCGGAGGGGAGGGCCGTCGTGACGCGGGACCTGGACCTGTGGCCGGACGGCCACGCCCGGGTCGGATTCCGCCGCTCGCACGAGGAACCCGCCTCCGTCAGCGGCGAGGAGCCGTTCGAGGACGGTCGGCGGG
>NZ_ANBC01000062.1 GCF_000341125.1 Nocardiopsis lucentensis DSM 44048
GGCCCAGCGCGCAGTACGCCCTGATCGTTCCTCCGGAGATGCTGGCGGAGTGGGGAGGCGAGGCGGCCACCGTCGGCCTGGTCGCCGGGAACGGCCCCGCGCCCTCCCGGGCGCGCGCGGACCGGGCCCGCGCCGCCGTGGCCGGGGCCGCCGGGGCGGAGTTGTTCGTGGAGCGCCCCTACTCCTCCCCGAGGACGAGGCAGATGTACGTGCTCCTGGCGCTGGCGGGGGTCGTGGCGGTGGGGTCGTGCCTGGTGGCCGTGCGACTGGCCGCCCTCGACTCCCGCCGGGACGCCGCGACACTGCTGGTCGTGGGCGCAGATCCGCGCACCGGACGGCGGCTCGCGGGCGCGCGGGCCGCGACGACGGCGGGGATCGGCGTGCTGCTGGGCGGTGTGTCGGGACTGGCGGTGGGGGCCGCGGCGGTCCTGGCGGAGGCCTACTTCTTCGGCTACTTCAATCCGGCCTGGTCGATCGTGGTGCCCTGGCCCCTGCTCATGGCCTGCCTCGCCTCCGTGATCGCCCTGGCGACCCTCCTGGCCGCCGCGCTGACCCCTTCCCGACTCGGTGAAGAAAGGCCGATGATCCCATGAATATGGAAACCGAGCGTGGCCGGATCCGGCCATTCGTCACCGAGAGTGACATTCAACGGATCATGGGGCCGGGCGCCATCCACAACAGGGATGCTGATCACCAAGAACAGAAGTCGCGACAATCAGAATCAATCAAGGATTTGATTCACTCAGCGCAGCATAAGGCTGCCCCAACAGGATCCAACATTGACCCGCGCAGGTTAAGAACATATAAATGCGAGTGCAGCGCGCTGTTAGCAACAATCGACACTCGAAGGGATTTCCATGTCCTCCACGACCGAATTCGTGGGCCTGCGCTCCCGTCTGGCCTCGCGTACCGCCGGGCTGTTCTTCAGCTCCCTGCTCGTGCTGGGCGGCGGCCTGGCCGTCACCGCCCCGGCCTCCGCGGCCGCGGCGCCGGCCGAGGTCGGAGCGGCCGCCTGCTACGGCTACACCTCGGTGAACGCCTCCCGCTCGATCGCGGGCACGGTGACCGACACCTGCGGCATCGGGCGCTCCTGGGCCCGGCACGGACGGTACTACGCGCAGACCGCGTGGACGACCAGCAGCTCCCGCGCCTACGCGGCCGACTACTACGGGGCGACCCCCCGCTACTCCGGCTGGCAGATCGCCAACTAGCGCCGACTAACACCGGAACGGCGTTTCCGGCCAGCACCCCCGATCGGCGGGGGGGGGNCGAGGCAGCTGAAAATGCCCACGACACCCGCCCTCGGAGGTGACATGCCACGCATATTCCCTGCCCGAACATTCGCCGTCGCATCTCTTTTCCTACTCTTCATGACCGCGTGCTCCCCGGGCGGAGAAAACGCCTCCGAACCCGAGAACGCCGCGTTGGTCGCGCTCTTCGAACAGTTTCGGGACTCGGCCGAGAACGACTTCGAGCGCGAGGTGTTCGAGCGCGCCATCGAAAACGGCGGACTGACCGCGGACGACTACGAGGAGGCGCATTCCCGATACGTCGAGTGCATGGAGGGGCTCGGCTTCGAGGAGACGCACACCAAGCAGCCCAACGGTCTCTATACCAGCGAACCCGTCACCTGGCCCGAGGGCGAGGAGGAGTTCAACGAGTACATGGACCGGAGTGAGGAGTGCGCGATCGGAACCGTCGCCGCGATCGAGGCCGCCTACAACATGCAGCTCAACAACCCCGAGGGCCGCGAGCCCTCCGAGCTCATCGTCGACTGCCTCATCGACCTGGGCGCGGTCTCCGCCGACTACACGGCCGAACAGTTCGACGAGGACTTCGAGGCGTCGTCCGAGTCGGGCTTCGAGGACGCGCCGTTCGACGTGGGCGACCCGGATGTCGCCGACTGCCTGGCCCAGGGCGGTATCGCCATCGTGGGCCCCGAATCCGGATGACCCCGGGCGCCCCGCGCCTGACGGGTGGGACCGAGCGACCGCAATTCGCTCGGTCCCACCCCCACCGACCGCGACGAGGCGAACGGCAAGGGCATGGTACACCCGCCCGCGGAGACGGCTTGTGAGCGTGCGTGCTCCACCGCTCCCTCCCGTCGGCGGTCGAGTCGCCGCCGGGCGCCGAGCAGCTGAGCTCCCGTCGAACGGCTCGGACACGGCGGGCCCGCCCGGCGCTCCCGGGCCGTCCAGCCCCACCGAGGACCAGACCGAACCCACGAGGAAAGGTGAAGAACCGCATGAACGCACACCACCGCACCGTCCGCCGCGTGCTCGCCCTGGGCGCGCTGGCCCTGTTCGCCTCCGCGTGTTCCCAGCCCGGGCAGGAACCGGGGGAGTCCACCAGCGACTCGCCCACCGATCCGTCCGCGGCGCCGTCGGCCGTGGAGAGCGCCGTCGAGGAGGACGTCGCCGCCAGCGGCGCCCCCGACGGCCCCGCCTTCGGCGAGGAGTTCCAACCGGCCGTGGACTGCCTGGTCGAAGCGGGCGCGGCCGAGGAGGGCTACACCGTCGAACAGCTCGAGGAGGACATCTTCGGCGGGTTCGGAAGCGGCCTGGTCGACACCGGGCACGCCGAGTTCGACACCTGCCTCGACCTGACCGGCGTCGAGATCGACTTCGGCGGAGAATCCGGGTCGTCGTCCGACACCGAGGACTGACCACCACCGACCCCTCTCCTCCCAGGACGTCTCGTGAAGATCCGACCCAGCGGAACCACCCTCCTGGCCCTGCTGCTCGTCCTCGCGGCGGGTGGCACGGCCGGTTTCCTCCTGCGCCCCGCGGACCCGCCCTCCGACCTGACCGCGGCCACCGACCTCGACTCGGCGCCGGTGCTCGCCGAGCCCTACACCGACGAACGGACCGTGCCGGTGCGGTTCTCCGTCGCGCCCACCCTCGACCTGCTCCTGCGGGGGAACGGAACCCTGACCGCGACCGAGTGCACCGCCGGGGGCACCCTGGAGTCGGGGACGGCGGTCGCTCGGGTCGACGACGAACCCGTCCTCGGGCTGGCCACCTCGATACCGCCGCACCGGGACCTGCGCCGCGGCCACCGGGGGGATGACGTGCGCGCCCTCCAGGACGAACTCGCCCGGCTCGGCCACGACGTCACCGTCGACGGCGTGTACGGGTGGGAGACCGCGCGCACCGTCCGGATGCTGATGGACGACGTCGGATTCGACGACCCCTCCTACAGCCTGTCGCGCGCGGACCTGGTCTGGATGCCCGCCTCCGAGGTCTCCGTCGAGGAGTGCTCCGGCCTGCCCGGGGCAGACGTCAGCCCGGGTACCCCCCTCGCGGCGATCAGCGGCACCCTCGAGTCGGCGCGGATCGAACCGATGCCGCAGACCTCGCTGTCCGGGAAGCGGCAGGTGACGATCAGCGGCTCGACCGGCCCCGTGTCCGAGGACGGCCTCATCGACGACCCCGACTTCCTCCGGGAGCTCGCCGACACCCCCGCCGCGCGGGCGGCCGTCGGCGGTGAGGAGGAGCCGGTCAACGGCGCTCTGGAACTGGTCGAACCCGTCGACGCCTACTCCGTGCCCCCGGGCGCGGTGTTCGACGAGACCGAAACCGGGGGCTGCCTGGCCTCCGGGGACTCGGTGTACGCCGTCCGAGTGGTCGGTTCCTCCCTGGGCAGCGCGATCGTGGTGCCCGAGGAGGGCGTGGAGCTGCCCGAGCGGGTCGACCTGGGCCCGGCGCGCACCGCGACCTCATGTGAGGGGGGCGACGCGTGAGCTCCCTCGTGCGCGCGAACGCTCTGGGGCACCGCTTCCCCGGCGCCCCCATGCTGTTCGAGGATCTGTCCTTCGATCTGCTCCCCGGGCGGATCACCGGTCTGTGCGGCCCTTCCGGCTGCGGCAAGTCCACCCTGCTGTCCATCCTCGCCGGCTGGGTGGAGCCCACGGCCGGAAGTGTGGAGACGACCGCGGTCCACCGCGTCGGATGGGTGTTCCAGAACCCCTACGGCGTCCCCGGCCGCAGCGCGCTCGACCATGTGGCCCTGCCGCTGATCGCGCGCGGCCGACGGAGGAGGGGGGCGGAGGCACGCGCCCGTGCGGTGATGGCCGACTTCCGCCTGACCGAGGTGGCCGACCGCCCCTTCCGCCAGCTCTCCGGCGGCGAGGCCCAGCGCCTGATGCTGGCCCGCGCGGTGTGCTCGGCGCCCGACCTCCTCCTGGTGGACGAACCCACCGCCCAGCTGGACCTGCGCACGGCCGAGACCGTGAACGACACGCTGGGCGCGATCGCCCGGGAGGGTGTGATCGTCGTCATCGCCACCCACGACCCGCACACCCGGAAGGCGTGCACGGACGTCATCGACCTGGGCGAACGGATGGCGGGAGCTGGTGCGCAGTGAACGTCCGCGACCTGCTCGGCGAGGTGTGGCGCAACCTGCGGACCGGCACCACCCGGGCCGCGCTGTTCGCCGTCGGCCTGGGGTTGGCGATCGGCACCCTGGCCGTGGCCGACGCGCGCGGCGTGGTCGACCTGCACCGGCGCGCCGACGCCTTCATCGACTCCGGCGCCTCGGTGCGCGTGGTGACCGCGACCGACCACATCGACGGGGCGACCTGCGAGGCGCTCATCGGCCTCCCGGCGGTCCGGGCGTCCGGAGCGCTGGCCGAGGGCGCCCGGCTGCGACTGTCCTCGATGCCCGACCACCCGGTCCCCGTCTTCCACGTCACCCCGCGGATGGCGGAGGTCCTCGGCGTACGCGCGGAGGCGGCGTCCGGGGTGTGGGTGTCGGACCACACGGCCGATCTGCTGGGGGTCGGTCCCGGGCAGGAGCTCCGTACCGGAGGCGAGCCGATGACCGTGGCCGGGGTGTTTCCCTACCCGGACGACGGGCGCGACTCCCGACTGCGCTACGCGGTGGTGGTCCCGGGCGGCACGTCGACCGGCTACGACGAGTGCTGGGCCGACACCCGACCGCCCACCGAGGAGGCCGACGACCTGCTCCTGTGGGCGGTGCGCGCCGAGGCCGACCCGACGGTCTCGGTCAACGTCGCCCAGCTCAACACGAGCCTGGGCGCCACCTTCGACGGCGCCGCGCTCTTCGCCGAGCGGCCCACCCGGTTCGCGCTGCCCGCCGCCGCGCTGGTCGGGCTGGTGCTCGGTTTCGTGTCCGTACGGCTGCGCCGGCTGGAGATGGCGGGCGCGCTGCACGTCGGGGTGTCTCGGCGCGCGCTGCTCGTCGGGACGGTACTGGAGGCGGCCGCGTGGTCCCTGGCGGGTCTGGCGCTGTCCCTGTGCGCCCTGGTCGTCGCCGCCCACGTCGGCAACCCGGCCGACCCCTGGGAGACCTTCGCGGTGGACGTGTGGGGGCCGGTCGGGGCGGTCCCGGCCGTCCTGGCGGGCGCGGTGGCGGCGGTGTCGATGATCCGCGAGGAGCACCTGTTCCGGTACTTCAAGGACCGGTAGCGCGCGGTTCCCGCGGGCCACGGGAGCGGGGTCCGCCGTCGGCGTCCTTGGCCTGACGCCCGGCGGCCCCTGTCCCCGGCCGGGACCCCGTCCCGGTCGCTCCTACTCCGGCGAGGCCAGCATGAGCGAACGCGCCGCCTCGGTGACGCTGCCCGACAGCGACGGGTACACCGCGAAGGTGTGCGCCAGGTCGTCGACGGTCAGGCGCTGCTGAACGGCGACCGACACCGCGAGGATGAGCTCGCTGGCGCGCGGGCCGACGATGACGCCACCGAGCACGATGCCCGTGTGCTGGCGGCAGATCAACTTGACGAAGCCCTCCCTGACCTCGTTCATCTTGGCGCGCGGGTTGGTGTTGAGCGGCAGCGTCACCGACCGGCCGTCGATCCGGCCGCTGCGCACGTCGTCCTCGCTGGCGCCGACCGCGGCCAGCTCCGGGTGGGTGAACACGGTGGAGGCGACCGTGGACAGTTTCAGCGGGGAGACGGCCTCGCCGAGGGCGTGCCACATGGCGATCCGGCCCTGCATGGCGGCGACGGAGGCGAGCATGTTGACGCCGGTGCAGTCACCGGCCGCGTAGACGCCCGGCACGGTGGTGCGGGAGACGCGGTCGACCTCGACGAACCCGCCCCGGCCCAGGCGGACGCCGGCCTCCTCCAGGCCCAGCCCCTCGGTGTTGGGGATCATGCCGACCGTCATCAGGCAGTGGCTGCCCTCGACCGTCCGACCGTCGGTCAGGGTGACCTGGACGCCGTCGCCCGTGCGCACCACCGACTCGGCGCGGGTCTGGTTGAGGACGGTCATGCCGCGGCGCATGAACACGTCCTCCAGGACCTCGGCCGCGTCGGCGTCCTGGGTGGGCATGACGTGCTCGCGCGAGGAGACGAGGGTGACGTTCGAGCCGAGGGACTGGTAGGCGCTGGCGAACTCGGCTCCGGTGACGCCGGATCCGACCACGATGAGCTTCTCGGGGAGCTCCTCCATGTCGTACAGGTGGCGCCAGGTGAGGATGCGCTCGCCGTCGGGCTTGGCGCTGGGGAGTTCGCGGGGGTGGGCCCCGGTGGCGATGAGGATGACGTCGGCGCGGATCCGCTGGTCGCCGACGGCCACGATGTGCGGGTCGACCAGGCGGGCCTCGCCGATGACGACCTCCACCCCCTCCTTGACCAGACGGGCGCGGGTGTCGTCGGACTGGGCGCGGGCCAGCGCCTTGATGCGGGGGTTGATCCGGCCGGGGTCGACCTCCACCTCGGCCTTGCCGTCGTGGATGTCGTGGACGTTGATGCCGAGGGCGTCCGCCTCGCGTACGTAGGTGGTCCGCGTGGAGGTGGCGATGAGGCTCTTGGAGGGCACGCAGTCGGTGAGGACGCAGGCGCCGCCGATGCCGTCGCGTTCCACCACGGTCACGTCCGCGCCGAGCTGCGCCGCGACCAGCGCCGCCTCATAGCCCCCGGGTCCGCCACCGATGATCACGACCTTCGTCACGCTGCTTCACTCCCTCTTCGGTTGGGCCGCCGCGCCCGTTCCCGGTCCGGGGCGAAAATCGGGCATGGCAGGGCACCACCAGGTTTTTCGCTTGGTTCCATTGTCGTCCATCCCGACCGGAGCAAACCGCAGGCGCCCCCGGTCGACGGGCTCCCGCGTCCGCCGTGGACCGCCTCACGACGTGTGCGCCGCCCCACAGCGGCGGAGAATGGGACGAACACCACTTCACGCCCGCGAATCGGGCCTGGTGAGGGGTGGCCCGGGGCGTTCCCGCCATCACCGTGCGTCCCGCCCTCCCCTCCCATCGGGGACGACCCCCGCCCATTCCGCCCGGCGGACACACTGCGTTGCGTTCCGGAACAATCCGACTACACAGCGGTAGCATCCGGCTTGTGAGTGAAACAGAGCAGGCGCCCCAGACGACCGACGATGCCAAGGACCTCGCGGCCGAGGCGGCGCGGGAGCTGTTGTCCCGCGCGGGCGCCGACAGCTTCGACGCCCTGGTGGTGCTCGGGTCGGGCTGGGCGGGCGCGGTCGACACGCTGGGCTCCTCCGACATCGAGTTCGACGTCACCGAGCTGCCCGGGTTCGTCTCCCCCACCGCCAAGGGGCACTCCAGCAAGGTCCGGAGCATGTGGGTGGGCGACAAGCGCGTGGTCGTGTTCATGGGGCGCGTCCACGAGTACGAGACCCACGACCCGATGCGGGCCGCGCACGCGGTGCGCACCGGCCTGTCCGCCGGGGCGGGGGTCGCGGTCCTGACCGGTTCCGCCGGGTCGCTGCGGGCCGACTTCTCACCGGGCCTGCCGGTGGTGGTGCGCGACCACATCAACCTGACCGCGCGCTCGCCGCTGGCCGGGGCCCGCTTCGTCGACCTGTCGGAGGCCTACAGCCCGAGGCTGCGGGAGATCATCCACGACGTGGACCCGTCGCTGGCCGAGGGGGTGTACGTCTCCACGGTGGGCCCCCAGCTCCAGACGCCCGCCGAACTGGCCGTGCTCCGCCAGGCGGGGGCGGACGTGGTCGGTCGGTCGATCGCCCTGGAGACCATCGCGGCCGTGGAGATGGGGGCGGAGGTGCTGGGCCTGGCGATCGTCACCAACGACGCGATGAGATCGGTGGTGGAGCCCTTCGAGTCCGACCAGGCGCTGGAGGTCGTCAAGCAGCGGGCCCGGAGGCTCGGCGAACTGCTGTACCGGGTGATCGACCGGGCCTGACCCCCCGGCCACCGCTGGGACGGCGCGCACGCGAGGAGCCCGGCCCCCGTACGGAACGGGTGAGCCGGGCTCGCATTCGCGTCAGGGAAGGACGGGCCCCGGTGCCGCGCGGAATCCCCGCAGACCCCGTTGGACTCGCGACGTGCCGGAGCGCCTCCTGACTCGCGCCACGGGAAGGCCCTGGACCGCGGGGTGAACCCGCGAGTCGTCCGGCTGGGACACCTCCGGCCGCACCGGGCGAGGCCGGTACCGGCGTGGCGAGCGTACACCCCGAGGCCTGGGGTGGACGGCACCGGCCGTGGTGCGGCCGGAGGTGATGCTTCCCTGGTGGCCGTTCGCGCGGGATCCCCGCAGATCCCGTTGGACTCGCGAACCGGACACCTCTACTTCCCGTTATTCAGTTGGACCGCGCGCGACGCCTCGGGGAAGGAACCGGGCGGCCGACCATCCGCGCGAAGCCGACCGCCCGACGTTTTCCCTTAGGCATGCCTTACCTAACCAGAAGGCGAGGGTCGCGTCAACCCCACGGCGCGAGAGACGGGGCCCGGTCTCCACGACCGGGCCCCGTCAGGCCGTTCCTGGGGAAACCGCTCAGGCCAGGACGAGCGCCCCCACGACGAACAGCGCCGTCAAAGCCAGGACGACGATCACCTCGACCGGCACCATCGTCTGCGGCTCGTCCTCCGCGCCCAGAGCGGCTGGGCCGGCCTCCGCCACGTCCCGGATCGGTCCGCTCAGGGGCCGGGCCTTGTGCCGCTCGGCGTCCCGGCGCAACTGACTCGCGACCACGTCCACCGGACGCTGACGGGCGGGGTCCGCGTCGTCGTCGGGCTCGTCGGCCAGCCCCGAGTCGCGCCGGAGGTTCTCGCGGACCTTGGCGCGCTTCGTCTCACGCAGCGGCCACGAGCGCACGATCCCCCCCGGCGTGTGCACGCGCAGCACGTCGGTGACGTCCACCCACACGACCGCGGCCCAGGGCACGAAGGTCTCCCGGACCGGGTTGATCACCCGCAGCCCACGCGGGGTGGAGACCACGCGCGGACGGAGCCACATCAGGTACACCCCGGCGATGCTCGCCACCAGCACGGCGGTCGCGATCCACGCCGAGCGGCCCTCGCCGCGCAGGAACACGTCGACGAGCAACAGGGCGGCGATGACGACCCACACCAGGGCCAGGACCCGCGAGGAGGTCGAGGCGTGGGTCGTGGACTCCCCTCGGTCCATCAGACCGTCGCCCACTTCAACTGCGCGAAGCCGGGCTTGATGACGCCGTTGATCAGGGCCAGGCGCTCGTCGAAGGGCAGGAAGGCCGACTTCATCGCGTTGACCGTGAACCACTCCAGGTCGTCCCAGCCGTAGCCGAAGGCCTCGGAGAGCTTGGCGAACTCCTCCGACAGGGTGACACCGCTCTGGAGCCGGTTGTCGGTGTTGACCGTGACGCGGAACCGCAGGTCGTGCAGGAGCCGGATGGGGTGTTCGGCGATGGACTCGGCGGCGCCGGTCTGGACGTTCGAGCTGGGGCACATCTCCAGCGGGACGCGCTTGTCCCGCACGTACTGCGCGAGGCGGCCCAGGCGCGGCACGCCGTTCTCGTTGGTGGTGATGTCGTCGATGATGCGCACGCCGTGGCCCAGGCGGTCGCACCCGCACCACTGGAGGGCCTCCCAGATGGACGGCAGGCCGAACGCCTCACCCGCGTGGATGGTGAAGTGGAAGTTCTCGCGGCGCAGGTACTCGAACGCGTCCAGGTGGCGGGTGGGCGGGTTGCCCGCCTCGGCGCCCGCGATGTCGAAACCGGACACCCCGGCGTCCCGGTAGCGCACGGCCAGCTCGGCGATCTCCGACGAACGGGCCGCGTGCCGCATCGCGGTGACCAGCTGGCCGGTACGGATGCTGCGTCCCTGGTCGGCGGCGCGCTTCTCGCCCAGCTCCAGCCCCTCCTGGACGGCCTCGACGACCTCCTCCAGGGTCAGCCCGGACGCCAGGTGCTGCTCGGGGGCGTAGCGCTGCTCGGCGTAGACCACGCCGTCGGCGGCCAGGTCCTCGGCCGCCTCGGCCGCCACCCGCACGAGCGCGTCGCGCGTCTGCATGACGGCGGTCGTGTGCGCGAAGGTCTCCAGGTAGCGCTCCAGGGAGCCGGAGTCGGAGGCCTCGCGGAACCACACGCCCAGTTCCGCGGGGTCGTACGTCGGCAGACCGGTGTAGCCGACCTCCCGCGCCAGTTCGACGATGGTGGACGGGCGCAGGCCGCCGTCGAGGTGGTCGTGCAGCAGGACCTTCGGCGCCCGCCGGATCTGCTCAACTGTGAGTGGGTGGTTCATACCCTCAGAATGCCACCCGGGCGGCACGCGCCCGCCCACGCCGACGCCAAGTTTCCGAGAATCCGGTAGATCCGCCCCAGGAAACGTGGCGGTTTCCTGGAGCGGTCACCCGAAGCGAAGCGGAGGACCAGAACAAGCCCGGTCAGGCGAGGGCCTCGTCGTCCATCCGCTCCCCGGTTCGGGCGGCGTTCCACAGCGCGGTCATCGCCGTGGTGACCATGAAGCGGGTACCCACGTCGATGGCGTGTTCGTCGACGTCGAAGGTCCCCCGGTGCAGGTCCAGCATGGGGCCGTCCCAGTCCGGCGAGTGGGTGCCCAGGCGCGCCAGGGCACCGGGCACGTGCTCCAGGTACCACGCGAAGTCCTCCCCGCCCAGGCTCTGGGGAGTGCTGGCCACCGCCTCCGGGCCGAGAGCCAGTCCGACCGCCTCGCGCATGATCTCCACGCTCTCGGCCTCGTTGATGGTGGGCGGGACTCCGCGGCGGTAGGTGACCTCGGCCTCGGCTCCGTAGACGGAGGCCACGGACTCGACCAGGCCCTTGACGATGTCCGGCGCCGCGTGCCAGGCCTCGTCGTCCAGGCAGCGCACGGTGCCCTCGGCGACCGCGTCGTCGGGGATGACGTTGGGTGCCGCCCCCGCGCTGATCCGGCCCCAGACCAGACTGAACCCGGCGCGCGGGTCGACGAGTCGGGACAGCGCGGCGGGCAGCTCGGTGACCACCTTGCCCATGGCGTAGACGAGGTCGGAGGTCAGGTGCGGGCGCGCGGTGTGGCCGCCCGGCCCCGACAGCCGCACCATGAGCTGGTCGCAGGCGGCGGTGATGCCGCCCACGCGTAGCCCGACCTTGCCCACCATCAGGCGGGGGTCGCAGTGCAGGGCGAAGATGCGGTCCACGCCCTTCATCGCTCCGTCGTTGACCACCTCGACCGCGCCGCCGGGCAGCTCCTCGGCGGGTTGGAAGACCAGCCGGACCCGCCCCGGGAGGGCCCCCGCGCGGTCCTGCTGCGCGAGAAAGACCGCCGACGCCAGCAGGACCGTGGTGTGCACGTCGTGCCCGCAGGCGTGGGCGGCGCCGGGAACGGTGGAGCGGTAGGGAACCCCCGACTTCTCGTCGGTGATCGGCAGGGCGTCGATGTCGGCCCTCAGCGCGACCAGGGGGCCCGGGCCCGAACCGATGTCGCACACCAGGCCGGTGCCCTGCGGAAGGACCCGCGGGCGCAGACCCACCTCGCGCAGCCGCTCGGCGATCCGCCCGGTGGTGCGGTGCTCGGCGAAGGCGAGCTCGGGGTGCATGTGCAGGTCCCGGCGGAAGCCGGTGAACTCCCGCTCATGGCGCGCCAGAAAAGCGGTCAACTGCTCCGGCAGGTCACGTCCCTGCATGCGAGGGTCCCCTCTTCATTCGCGTATCAGCGCGCACCGGCTCCGTCGCCGACACTGACCTCTGCGCGGGCGAGGCCGCCCCGGAGCTCGGCGGCGAGCATGTCCACGACGTCGTCGAGCGATCCGCCCTCGGCGACGACCGCGCGCTGCCGTTCGTAGGAGGCACCCTTGTCCAGGATCTCGGAGACCAGGTCCAGGTCCTCGGCGCAGCCCAGGCGGGCCGCGATCGGTCGCAGCTCGCGGACCAGCTCGTACAGGTCATCCCGGATCGGCACCGTGGTTCCGTGCCCGTCCGTGATCACACGAGCGTCGAGTCCGTAGCGGGTGGCCCGCCACTTGTTGTCGCTCACCAGCCAGGACGGCGGGTTGGGTAGCCCGTACCCCCGGTCGAGCTGGTGGTCGAACAGCTCCACCAGACTCTGGCAGAGCGCGGCGGCCATTCCCACCTCGCGCAGGGTGGGAATCCCGTCGAACATCCGGATCTCGACGGTGCCGAAATCCGGGTGCGGCCGGATGTCCCACCACACTTCCTTGATAGAGGCGATGGTACCCGCCCGCAGAAGCGTTTCGAGGTATTCCTCGAAAGCCGACCACCCGGACAGGTTCGGCGGCGGTCCGGACGTGGGAAGGGCACCGAAGACGACGGATCGGGCGGAGGCCAGACCCGTGTCGTGCCCACTCCAAAATGGGCTGGAAGCACTCAAAGCGAGAAAATGCGGGAGGAACTTCGCAAGTGCGTTCACCATGGGAATGGCCTTCTCCTGGCTGCGCACCCCCACGTGGACGTGGACCCCGCAGGTGAGGATCCGCCGCGCGAGCCACTGCATCTGCTCGACCAACTCCCCGTAGCGTTCCCCGGGGCTGAACGACTGGTCCCGCCAGTCGTCGATCGGGTGGGTTCCCGAGCAGGTCAGGGTGGTTCCGCGCGGTTCGAGGACGTCCCGCATCCGGTCGATGTTGCGGGTGAGGTCGAGCTTGGCGTCCTCGACCGTCTCGCAGATACCGGTCACGACCTCCACCTGCGACTGCATCAGTTCGTGCCGAAGCGGGGGCCCGTCCCCGCCCGCACTGAGGTCCGGGAGTTCGGAAAGGAGTTCCTGCGCCTCCTGCCTCAGGTGTCGGCTGCTGCGGTCGACGAGCTGGAGTTCCCACTCCACGCCGAGCGTCGCGCGTTCGGACGACTTGAATGCGATTCCCATCTGCCCTCCGAGGGGGGTGATCGCCGACGGTCTCATGGTCGGCAGTCGGTGCGCCCCGATGAAACGGTCAACCGGGACAGAGGAGGACTACCCTGTCGACACCTCGCGCATACGGGACGGGAACGCACAGTGAGGTAATTTCCTCACGCGTGAAGGAGGATCATTCCCCTCCGGAATCACGGTCGCGCAGCGCCCACGCCGCGACCCCGGCCGCACCCACGGCACCGACCAGCGACAACGCGGCGGCCAGCGCGCGCTGAGCGGCGCGCCGCTCCCGCCCCGCCCCCTTGGACACCCGCGGGGCGGGAACCGTCCTGGTCCAGTGGAGCCCGTTCTGCTCCGGAAGGGGCAGGGTCCCGGTGTAGGGGGGCGGCATCGGCAGGCACGNGCGCTGAACATCACCAGGCGCATCACCAGGTTGATCCACACCAGCAGCCCCACCAGGACCGCGAAGGACGCGTACACGGGGTTGCTCAGGGTTCCGGCGAGCAGCATCGCGGCGGCGGCCTTGAGGACCTCGAAACCGACCGCGCCGATCAGCGCGCCCCGCCACATCGCCCGGGTGGGCCGCCCGCTGCCGGACAGCAGGGAGAAGGCCAGCACGAAGATGAGCGAGTTGGCGGCCACCGCGATGGCCACGGCGAGCGCGCGCAGGGCGAGGTTGGCCAGCACGGAGCCGTCCAGGCCCACCCACGACAGCAGCCAGGTCGTGGCGGCCTGCGCGACGCTGGTGAAGGCGACCGTGAACAGCAGGGCCGCCCCCAGGCCGACCATGACGAGCAGGTCGGCCCCCTTGCGCACGAGGTAGTTGGGGCCGTCCTTGACGCTCTTGAGCCAGATCGAGTGCAGCGCCTGGCGCAGCTCCGAGACCGCGTTCAACCCGGCGTAGAGCAGGCCGAGCACACCGATGAGCCCCGCGCCCACGCGCGCGCGGGCGACCTGCTCCATGGGCAGCTCTTCGGACAGGCCGGGCAGGACCTCGTCCAGGGCCTGCTCGAAGTAGGTGGTCAGCTCCGGACCGCCCGCCGCGACGACGAAGCCGAGCGCGGCGAAGGCCAACGCGATCAGCGGAAAGAAGGACAGGAAAGTGAAATACGTCACCGCTCCGGCCAGGAGGCCGCCGTTGCGGTCGGCGTAACGCTCGTAGGCGCGGACCAGATGGTCGACGCCCGGCCTCCTGCGCCGAAGACCCCAGTAGGAGTCCATGGCGAGGTTCCGGTAGTGGCGGGCCGTGTCCCGGGCCCGGTTCAGCACTGCGGGCATGGCTCCCCTTCCGCGCCGGTGGTGGACCGCAACCGTAACCAGCCCCACGGGGAGGGGGAACCCGCCACGCTCGGCCCCGGCGGCAGACTTGTGGAACGGGTGTTCACCGAGTGAGAGAGGTTGACAGGTGGGGGGTACGGGGGCACGGTGGCGTGCCGCGTTGGGCCTGCGTCCGGCGGGGCCCCGGGGGGAATGGCCGACGACCGCTCCGGACGCCGACGCGTTGGCGGGGGACTTCGCCACCGCCTACGGCATGGTGGCCGGGGGTGTCTGGCACGCGCCGGGACGGGTGGCGCTCCTGGGCGAGCACACGGCTGCCAGCGGCGGCGCCGCCCTGTACGCCGCCCTGCCCTGGGGCGTGACCGCCGCCGTGGGGATCGCCCCGGGCGGCGACGTACGCGTGGCCACGCCCAGAGGCCCGCTGAGAGCCCGCGAGCGCGCCGCGCGGGCGGTGGCCGAGGCGGTCGACGAGGCTCGTGGGAGCGGCCTCCTCCGAGCCGACCAGGGGGCCCGAGTCCTCCTGGACTCCGATCTGCCCGAGCGGGCGTCCCTGGGGCGCGCGGCGGCCGCGGGGGCAGCGGTCGCGCTCGCCCTCGCCGACCTCGCGGGCGGCCCTCCCCCGGAGGGCGCTGACGCGGACCAGCGCGTGGCTCTCGCGGCGCGGCCGGGACACTCGGTCAGGGTGAACCTGAGGACGCTGCGCACCAGAGCGCTGCCGTTCGACCTGGCGGAGGAGGGGCTGCGGCTGCTCGTCATCGACACCGGCGCCCTGCCGCGTCGCGACCCGAGACCCGCGCACGCCGCCGCGATCCGGTCCGCCCAGGAGGTCCTGGGTCCCCTCCGGTCCGTGGGCGACCTGCGCGCCGCCCTGCGGAAGCTGCCCGACCGGCGGCTGCGCCAGCGGGT
>NZ_ANBC01000063.1 GCF_000341125.1 Nocardiopsis lucentensis DSM 44048
TGCGCGCGGGCCGGGCCGGGGAGGTCGGTCCCGTCCTGGAGGCCTCCCATCTGTCCCTGCGCGGGTTCGGCCTGCCTTCGGGGGGCGTCGAGCTCGCCGCGGAGACCGCCGCCCTCTCCGGTGCGCGCGGTGTGCGGATGACCGGTTGGGCGGGGACCGCCGTGGCGCTGGTGGGCGAGGAACGGGCGGAGCGGATCGAACGGGCCCTCACCCGGGCGTTCGCCGACCGCGGACGGATCCCTCCCCGCGTCCGTCCCGCGCTTCCGTCGGCGGGCGCCCACCGGCTGCGCTGACCCGAGCCGTGCCCCGGCGGGTCCCTCCGGGGCCGAGGGCGGCTCTCCGTCTTCGGAGTGAACCCCGCTACAGTTTCCGCGATCACACACACGACGGACCGACGCGGTCGACGTGAAGTGCGGAGCGGATAAGGCGATTCGATGGCAGACCCACGGAACCGGGGCGACTCCGGCCCGACCGGTGAACACGACAGTCCGGGTGTGTTCCGGCGCGCGGGCGACCCCGGTAAGCCGGACGAGTTCGAGCGGCTGTACCGCGAACGCGAGTCGGAGCAGCGAACCCTGGGCGGGGCGAGGCGGGTCCCAACCGCGGACGAGGCGCCGCCGCGGCGCCCCGTGCCCAAGCCGCGGACCTCGCAGAAGCGGAGCCGGACGCACAGCGCCGCACGCGAGTACGACGGCACCGGCAAGGCCCGCCGCACCCGGGAGCGGCGCCACAACCGGGTCAGGAACATCGCGCTGACCGTCCTGGCGGTTCTACTCATCGTCCTGATCGTGCCCCCGGCCGCCATCTACCTCTGGGCGGACGGACGGCTGAACCGCGTCGACGCCCTGTCCGACTACGAGGGAAGGCCGCAGGAGCAGCCGGGGACGACGTACATGATCGTCGGCTCCGACAGCCGGGACGGGCTCAGCGAGGACGAGATGGACGAGCTGGCCACCGGCTACGCCGAGGGGCGGCGGACCGACTCGATCATGGTGCTGTACATCCCCGAGGACGGGGATCCGACCATCGTCAGCGTCCCCCGCGACTCCTACGTGCCGATGGCCATTCCGGGCTACGCCGACAACAAGATCAACACGGCCTTCGCGGACGCGGTGTGCGGCGCCGACGACGCGGGCGAGGAGGTCTGCGGCGGCCCCGGCCCCCTGGTCGAGACCTTCGAGAACGCCTCGGGCGTGCGCATCGACCACTACGTCGAGATCGGGATGGGCGGCTTCGTGGGCCTGGTGGACGCGCTCGGCGGCGTGGAGCTGTGCCCGGAGGAGCCGATGGAGGACCCGAAGGCGGGTCTGGACATCGACGCGGGGTGCCAGGTGATGGACGGCGGCACCGCGCTGGGCTACGTGCGGACCCGCGCCACCCCGCGCGCCGACCTGGACCGGATCCAGCGGCAGCGCGAGTTCTTCTCCGTGCTGGTCGAGAAGGCGTCGGCGCCGTCGACGATGTTCAACCCGTTCCGCGCGGTGCCGCTGATCTCGGCGGGCACGGACACCTTCCTGGTCGACGAGGACGTCCACATGCGGCACCTGGCCACGATGATGCTGGCGATGCGCGGCGGTACGCGGACCACGGCGGTGCCCGTGGGTGAGACGCCGACGCTGCCGAACGTCGGGTCCGTGGTGATCTGGGACGAGGCCCGCTCGGATGAGATGTTCGCGGCCATGCGCGCGGGCGAGCCGATCCCGGAGAGCGCCATGGAGGACTGAGCCCCGGCGCGAGGTGACGAGCGCGCGAAGAAAAGGCGAAGGGCCCGTCGCACGAGGCGACGGGCCCTTCTTCGTGACGTTCCGTACTGTGCGCGCCTACCCCCCAGCGGGCGCACGGCCGGCACGTCGGTTCGTGGTGGCTCAGAGGGGCTGTCACCCTCTCTGGCCTGCCGGTTCTCACCGGCGTGACTCCACAATAGGTCAAAGTTCGCGAAAGGTGTAAATCCTACTCGCGTGGCCTATGTCGCACCCGGCGATCACCCTCGCGGCGCGACCCCTCCATCCTCGCACCCGAGCCCCCCGTATGTGCGCCGAACACGGAAAACACTCCGGGAAAGTTCGATCGCCGGGGCGGCCAAAACCGCCCGCCGACAGCGCGATCGGGACGATCGGGGCACGTACGCGCCCCCGGATACGACGACGCCCGGGCGTCCCCTTGTGGGGGACACCCGGGCGTGACCGAGATCTCACCCGAACCCGTGCCCGGCTCCTCGGAACGATCACCCCAGGGGGTGTGCCGTCCCGGCGGCGACGCGGGGGCCCGGGCGGGCACCGCCTAGGCCAGACGCTTGGACAGGTTCTCGTCCAGCGCGGCGAGGAACTGCTCGGTGGTGAGCCACTCCTGCTCACCGCCGACCAGCAGCGCGAGGTCCTTGGTCATCTGGCCGCCCTCGACGGTCTTGATGACGACGTCCTCGAGGGTGTTGGCGAACTCCGTCAGCTTCGGGGTGTTGTCCAGCTTGGCCCGGTGCTCCAGACCGCGGGTCCACGCGAAGATGGAGGCGATCGGGTTGGTCGAGGTGGGCTTGCCCTGCTGGTGCTGGCGGTAGTGGCGGGTGACCGTACCGTGCGCGGCCTCGGCCTCGACCGTGCGGCCGTCGGCGGTGCGCAGGACCGAGGTCATCAGGCCCAGGGAGCCGAAGCCCTGCGCGACGGTGTCGGACTGCACGTCGCCGTCGTAGTTCTTGCACGCCCAGACGTAGCCGCCCTCCCACTTGAGCGCGGCGGCGACCATGTCGTCGATCAGGCGGTGCTCGTAGGTGAGGCCCGCGGCGTCGAACTTCTCCTTGAACTCGGTCTCGTAGATCTCCTGGAACACGTCCTTGAACATGCCGTCGTAGGCCTTGAGGATCGTGTTCTTGGTGGACATGTAGACCGGGTAGTTGCGGTCCAGGCCGTAGTTCAGGCTGGCGCGCGCGAAGTCCTCGATGGACTTGCGGAAGTTGTACATCCCCATGGCGACGCCGCCGCCCTCGGGGAAGTTGGCGACCTCGAACTCGACCGGCTCGCCGCCGTCGGCCGGGGTGTAGGTCATGGTGACCGAACCGGGGCCGGGGACCTTGAAGTCGGTGGCCTTGTACTGGTCACCGTGGGCGTGGCGGCCGATGATGACCGGCTTGGTCCAACCCGGGACGAGCCGGGGGACGTTCTCGCAGATGATCGGCTCGCGGAAGACGACACCGCCGAGGATGTTGCGGATGGTGCCATTGGGCGACCGCCACATCTTCTTCAGTCCGAACTCCTCGACCCGGGCCTCGTCCGGGGTGATGGTGGCGCACTTGACGCCGACGCCGTACTGCTTGATGGCGTTGGCGGAGTCGACCGTGACCTGGTCGTCGGTACGGTCACGCTCCTCGATGCCCAGGTCGTAGTACTTCAGGTCGATGTCGAGGTACGGAAGGATCAGACGGTCCTTGATGAAGGACCAGATGATCCGGGTCATCTCGTCACCGTCGAGCTCGACTACGGGGTTCTCGACCTTGATCTTGGCCATGGCTGTGTGGCTGTCCCTTCAGTCTGTGGCTACCGCCTCACACGGCCGCGCACGGTCACGGTTCGTGGCCGTGACCGCCCCGCCCGCTCGGCAAATCCCCTGATCCCGCCCGGTGTCCGTGCATACCGGGGAGGCGGTGGCTTGTCGGTGTCGCGGTATCTCGACATCAAGCTTATTCCACCGCTAGGCCGAGAGTTGCGGCGCCACCCATGCCAACACGATGAGCAGACCGGCGAGGGTGACACACGTGACGAGATCGATCCAGCGCCGGCGGACGGCCAGCAGTCCGATCCAGTCCTTGGGCAGCACCAGACGGAAGGCGGCGGCCAGCAGCAGTGCCCCGGCGATGATCGCGGGACCCCGCTTGAAGTGCGCGGCGGCCACCACGATGATCCCGGCGGACAGGGTCGCCAGCACGAGGGCGTAGGGCACCTGGGCCAGCCAGAACGGCACCTTCGGACGATCCGGGGCCGCTCCCTCGGGGTCCGGGACCGGGCCGGCGTCGCCGCGCCCGCCCTCAGACGGGCCTTCGGTGGCGCGCTCCCGCGCTCCGGGAGTCTCCTCCGGGGTGCCCTCTTCCCTGTCCGCCAACTCCGCCTGCCCCGCCTTGTCCACCGCGCGTCCGACCCGTTCGATCCAAATGTGACCGGCCGCCGCGCGGCTCGTCCACGTACTCGTCCCGCAGCTGGCACAGATCGGCCACACGGCACACGGCGACGTGTCCGAAAGGGCATGGCGCCGCTGGGCCGCACCGACCAGGTGGCTACGGGGGTCCGCTGCGGGGCATACCGCCGCCCGAGCGGACGAGACGCGGCCCATTGTATTGACTGCTCCCCTCTCCGCAGGAAGGGGAACCGTGATCGAGTCCCCTCCCGGCATGAGATGTGCGGGGATTCCTGGCTCAGGCCGCCCGAGCGTCCCGCGGACGCCCGGGTCTTGTGCCCTCGACACCAGCCGGGCCCAGACCCGCCCGGACCAGCACCACGTGCGCGGAGTTCTTGTCCCTCGGTCGGGACACGCCGCAGGCGGTGCAGGTGTAGGTTCTCTCCGACAGCGCCAGGCGGTGCTTAGCTCTCGCACCACACCAGCCGCAGTCCATCGTCGTGTGCGCCGGGTGCACCAGGCGCATGTCCCGGCCGTGCTTGCGGCCCATCTCCACCAGGGCGTGCTTGGTCGCGCCGATCGCCGCGTCGGCCGCCTTGCGCGCCATCGACGTCCTGGCCAGGAATCGGGGGCGAAAGTCCTCGACCGCGATCGCGTCGTGGTCGCGCACCACCCGTTTGGCCCACTTGCGGGCGGTGTCCTGGCGTTGTCGGACCACCTTCGCGTGCGCCCTCGCGACGTGCTTCCTCGCCCGCAGGTAGCCCTTGGAGGCCTTCTGTCCCTGGGCGGGTCTGCGGCGGGCCATCATCCGCTGGTAGCGGGCCAGGCGCCGCGCGGCCTTCCTGCCGTGTTCGGCGTGCGGCAGGTCGTGTTCGTCCGAGCTGGTGGTCGCGATCTCCTTCACACCCCAGTCGGCACCGATCACCCGCCCCGTCTCAGGGAGGGGCTCAACCCGGGCGGGGACCACGAAGGACGCGTACCAGTGTCCGAGGCTGTCGCGGTACACGCGCACGCTCGACGGCTGGTCGGGCAACCGGCGCGACCACACCACGGTCAGGACGATCCCCCGGCCAGACACAGACGCCCGTCCTTGAGGCGGAACCCCCGCCGGGTGTAGTTCAACGTCGGATCGGCCTGGTGCTTCCTCTTGAACCGGGGCATTCCGGCCCGCTGCCGCACGGGCAGGCGGTTCCTGACGTCCTTCAAGGCTTTGGCGCGCGAGTCGGCGAAGTCGCGCACGGTCTGCTGCTGGGGCACCGACCCACCCTTACGCAGCCACCTCCTGGCGGCGCGCGAGCCGGTGAGCATCCGGTCCAACCGTGCCGGACCGCACTTCTCCCCGGTCTTGTCCGCGGCGCGGGAAGCGGCGACGCACTGGTTCCACACCCACCGACACCGCCCCCACTCCCGCACAAGGGCGTGGTGGGCGGTGGACGACACACGCAGCCGGAAGGTGTACCGGGCATGCCCGGCCTCCTCGCCCCACTGTGGTGGTGTCGTCACGGTCGGCAATCTGGCGGGAAACGCCGACGGACCAAGGAGAATCCCCGATTGGCATGAGGCGGATCACTTCATCTGTGGATGGGCGAATCACCGCCCGGCCGGTGATTCGTGTCGCCGGAGCCCCAGCGCTCACGGAATCGGTCCCGTCGCCCATCGATGGCCTCTCCGACCGTTACCCACTTCTGGATGGTCATACGGGTGTGTTTCCGCGCCGTATCCGCCTAACTCCGGAGTAAGCGCGTAGAACGCGTACCACCCGGGTAATCCAACCTGAGACGAGTGCAACGGCGAGCGAGGACCGACCCCCATGAAGCCCACGCAACGCGCAGACCGAGCAGCCACCACTCGACGACCACCGCTCCCCCACCGTCACCCGCACCCCCGTCGGCCGCGCCACACCACCAGCCCGGGAGGAGTCACCGTGGACGGGCCCTACCTCCGGGTCGAAGAGACCGGGGACATCCGTCAGCTCACCGGTGAGGTCACCACCGTCGGACGCGGCGAGGGCGCCGACGTCCGGCTCGGCGACCCGAGCGTCTCACTGCTCCACGCCGAGCTCGTCCGCCGCGGACCCTACGTCTACGTCGTCGACCTGGGCTTGTCCCGCAACGGCACCCGCGTCAACGGCCGCCCCATCGCGCGGCGGGTGCTGGAGGAGGACGACGTCGTGAGTTTCGGCACGGCACGCTGCCGTGTGGGCGGGCTGCCGCGTGAGCAGATCAGTCCCGACATCGAACTCCGGCGCGGCTCGGCCCCCGAACTGACCCGCCGGGAACTGGACGTGCTCACCGCCCTGTGCCAGCCCGCGCTGTCGGAGGAGGCCTTCGTCGCCCCCGCCACGGCCCGCGACATCGCCGAGGCCCTGGTCGTGACCGAGGCCGCGGTGAAGCAGCACCTGCTGCGGCTGTACCAGAAGTTCCGCATTCCCGAGGGGCAGAACCGCCGGACCCGCCTGGCCAACGAGGTCGTGGCGCTGGGGCTGGTCCGCCCGATGCCCACCAGCGGCTCCTCCCGCCGGGCCAGCTGACCTC
>NZ_ANBC01000064.1 GCF_000341125.1 Nocardiopsis lucentensis DSM 44048
ACCGCCCCCGAACGGCCCTCAGACCGCCTGGCGTTCGGCCGCCTCCACGACGTTCACCAGCAGCATCGCCCGGGTCATCGGCCCCACGCCGCCGGGGTTCGGCGACAGGTACCCGGCGACCTCGGCCACGTCCGGCTGGACGTCGCCGACCAGGCCCGACTCGGTGCGTGAGACACCGACGTCCAGCACGGCCGCGCCGGGCCGGACCATGTCCTTGCCGATCAGCCCGGGGACACCGGCACCGGCGACGATCACGTCGGCCCGGCGGGTGTGCTCGGCCAGGTCGCGCGTACCCGTGTGGCACAGGGTGACGGTGGCGTTCTCCGAGCGGCGGGTCAGCAGCAGACCGAGCGGACGGCCCACGGTGACGCCGCGACCCACCACGACCACCTCGGCGCCGCGCAGCGGCACGTCGTAGCGGGTGAGCAGCTCCACGATGCCGCGCGGGGTGCACGGCAGCGGGGCCTCCTGCATCAGGACGAGCTTGCCCAGGTTGGAGGGCTGGAGGCCGTCGGCGTCCTTGGCCGGGTCGATGAGACCCAGCACCCGGTTCTCGTCCAGCCCCTTCGGCAGGGGCAGCTGGACGATGTAGCCGGTGCAGTCCGGGTCCTCGTTCAGCTCCCGGACCGCCCGCTCCACGTCCTCCTGGGTGGCGTCGGCGGGCAGGTCGCGGCGGATGCTCGCGATCCCCACCTGGGCGCAGTCGCGGTGCTTGCCCCGGACGTAGGAGTGGCTGCCCGGGTCGTCTCCGACCAGGACCGTGCCCAGGCCGGGGGTGATCCCCTTGGCCCTCAACTTGGCCACACGCTCGGCCAGGTCCCCGCGGATGGCCTTCGCGACGGCCTTGCCGTCGAGAATCGTCGCGCTCATGTCGGCTCCTAGTGGAAGAAGTGGCGGGTGTGGGTGAGGTACATGGTGACCCCGGCCTCCTTGGCCGCGGCGATGACCGCCTCGTCGCGGACGGAGCCGCCCGGCTGGACGACGGCGCGCACGCCCGCCCCGGTGAGGATCTCCAGGCCGTCGGGGAAGGGGAAGAACGCGTCGCTGGCGGCGACGGAGCCGCTCACGCGGTCGCCCGCGCGGGTGACCGCGAGGCGGGGGGGGG
>NZ_ANBC01000065.1 GCF_000341125.1 Nocardiopsis lucentensis DSM 44048
CCCACACCCACGGTCGCGCCCCCGGAGGCGAGCAGGATGGCGTTGGACTTGACCGCGCGCACGGCCCGCCAGGCGAAGGCGAGGTCGGCGAGGGTGGTCTCGTCCGCGGGCTCGCCGGCGGCGAGCGTCCAGTTCGCGGGGTCGTCGCCCTCGGCGTCGATCGCGTCACGGGACTGCACCAGCAGACCGCCGCTGATCTGACGGTTCTCCACACCCGTGGCGAAGCCGGGGTTCTCCACGACCAGGAGGCGGATGTTCTTCTTCTTGGTGAGGATCTCGACGGCCTCGGGCGCGAAGCCCGGGGCGACGACGACCTCGGTGAAGATCTCGGCGATCTGCCCGGCCAGCTCCGCCTCGACCGGGCGGTTGGTGGCGATCACACCGCCGAACGCCGACAGCGGGTCGCAGGCGTGCGCGAGGCGGTGCGCCTCGGCGTTGTCCGCGCCGACCGCGATGCCGCACGGGTTGGCGTGTTTGATGATCGCCACGCACGGCGCGTCGAAGTCGTGGGCGGCGCGCAGGGCGGCGTCGGCGTCGACGTAGTTGTTGTAGGACATGGCCTTGCCGTGCAGCTGCTCGGCGCCGGCCAGCCCGACCGGGGGCACGCCCTCGACCGTGTACAGGGCCGCCTTCTGGTGCGGGTTCTCGCCGTACCGCAGCACGTTCTCTCGGGAGTAGCCGATGCCCAGGTAGGACGGCCAGCCCGACTCGGCGCCCTCCTCGTCGGGGGCGTAGGCGCCCGCGAACCAGGAGGCGACCGCCGCGTCGTAGGTGGCGGTGTGACGGAAGGCGAGCCCGGCCAGGCGCTTGCGCTGCTCCAGGGTGAACCCTCCGTCGCGCACGGCCTGGAGGGTGGCGTCGTAGCCGGCCGGGTCGACGACGACGGCGACGCTGGCGTGGTTCTTGGCCGAGGCGCGCACCATCGCGGGGCCGCCGATGTCGATCTTCTCGACGCAGTCCGCCGCGGAGGCCCCCGAGGCGACGGTCTCCTGGAACGGGTAGAGGTTGACCACGACCAGGTCGAAGGGGGCGATGCCCAGGCCCTCGATGGTGGCGACGTGGTCGGGGTTGGTCTGGTCGGCGAGGAGACCGGCGTGCACGTGGGGGTGCAGCGTCTTGACGCGGCCCTCCATGATTTCGGGGAAGCCGGTGACGTCCTCGACGGGGATGACGGGGATGTCGGCGTCGCGCAGTCGCGCGGCGGTCGATCCGGTGGAGACGATCTCCACTCCGGCCTCGGCCAAGCCGGCCCCCAGCTCCTCCAGACCGGTCTTGTCGTACACGCTGATCAACGCACGCCTGATGGCCTGCTGGGTCACCGCTGCTCCTTCGTGTCGGTCGCGTCCGTGACGCTGTGCTCGGTGCGGCCGAACCGCACGTGCCTGCCGTCGACCGTCCAGCCCTCGCGGGCGAGCCTGCCGACCGTGTCGACCAGCATCCGCCGCTCCACGCCCTTGATGCGCTCGTGGAGGCTGGACTCGTCGTCGCCGTCCTCGACGGGTACCGCCACCTGGTCGATGATCGGCCCGGAGTCGACGCCCTCGTCGAGGAAGTGGATGGTGGTGCCGGTGATCCGGACACCGTGGGCGAGCGCGTCACGCACGGCGTGCGCGCCGGGGAAGGAGGGGAGCAGCGCGGGATGGATGTTGACCGCGGTGTGACGGCCGAGGACTGCGGGGCCCAGGATGCGCATGAACCCGGCGGAGACCACCAGGTCGGGTTCGTACCGGCTGATCCGGTCGGCCATGGCCGCGTCCCACTCGGCACGGTCGGAGTAGTCTCGGAAGGGAACGACGAACGTGGGCACACCGGCCTTCCCGGCCAGTTCGATACCCCCGGTTCCTCGCCGGTCCGAGCCGACGGCGACGATCTCGGCGCCGTACCCGGGGTCCTTGGCCGCGTCGACCAGGGCGGCCATGTTGCTGCCCGTGCCCGATATGAGGACGACCACTCGCGCGGACAATGTGCTTCTCCCAGTGTGTAGAAGGCGGTGCGGGAGCGGGCTCCCGTGTCCGGGGGCGCCGGGGGACGGCGCAGCATCCGGGGTTCGCGCGCCCACAGGGCTTGGGGCCCGTTCCGGACCGCGCCAGGGGCGTCGCTGGGGGGTGACCCGCGCGTTCCCCGCGGAGCGGTGCCCATGGGGTCATGACGGGTGACGGCCGAACCGAGGCGGCCCGTCCGTGTCCCCACCCTATCGGTCCGGGTAGCGTCGGACCCACGGGGACCGGGCCAAGCGCGCCCGGGACCGGACCGCATCCGACTTCGCGGACCCGCCCCGGAGCCACCGACACCGAGGACGGTCCGCGTACGCACGCGGACCACGGCGCCCGATGGGCGCGTCGAAGGAGTGAAACCGTGACCGACAACAGCCCGGAGCCCCGAACCGACGGGCAGACGCCCAAGGTCGAGCGAGGGGGCCTGTGGGGCCTCTTCCTCGGGATGGCTGGCCTGCTGCTCCAGCCCTACGGCGTCGTGCTGTCCGTGTTCGGTGTCGTCCAGGGGTTCCGCGCGCGCCGGTCGGCGCGGGAGAACCGCACCCAGGCGCCCGGGGCCCTGTTGAGCGTGGCGGTGGGAACGCTCGGCATCGTCATGTCACTCGCGGTGGCCTCGGTGTTCCTGATGTACGACGAGGAGGTGCGGGCCTACCGCGACTGCTCGGCCCGCGCGCACACGGTGTCCACGCAGGCGGCGTGTGACGAGGCCTGGGAGTCCGACACCGGCCTGGTCCCGTCGACGGTGTTCACCGGCTGACCCACCCGGACGGGTCGCCCGGAGCCGCGCCGCCCCTGACCGCGGTCACCGTCGGGGCGGCGCGGCCGGGCCTTCCGGATATCCGCCTGCCGGAAACGGCAGTTTCCACAAGCAGCGCGCACCCCCAAGGGGACTACACTTAGTATGCAATCGTTTACTAAAAGTGTCGCACGTGCGCGTGTGGAGAGGACCCGATGGACACCGACGCCCCTGGCCCGCCCGGACCGGAACTGAAGGAGTACACGGCCCTGCTGCGCCGCCGCTGGCGGCTGGTCGGGGTCGGGGTGCTCGGGGGACTGGTCCTCGCCACGGCCGGGGCGGTCGCACTCCCCTCCACCTACGAGTCCACGGCGGCCGTCCAGGTCCGCCCCACCGGCATGGCCGAGTTCACCGGTGAGCGGTCCGGCCGCCTGGCCGGGGACGTCAACCTCGACACCGAGGCGCAGGTCGTGCTGTCCGACCGGGTCTCGGCCGCCGCGGCCGCGGCCCTCGCCGAACCCGACGCCGCCCCGCCGGACACCGGTACGCTGCGGGACCGCGTGTCACTGTCCGTTCCACCCAACAGCAACGTGCTGGAGATCACGTACGCGGCGGGGAGTCCCGAGGCGGCGAGGAAGGGCGCGAACGCCTACGCGCAGGCCTACCTCGAACAGCGTGAGACCGAGGTCGGCGACCTGATCACCGCGCACCTGACCGCCCTGCGCGGCGAGCAGGAGGCCCGCTACGAGGACCTGGCCGAACTGGCCGACGGCTCCTCCGCCCGGGCCGACACCCTGCGTGCCGAGATCGCCGACCTCGGACGCGGTATCGGCCCGCTCACGGCGCTCCAGGAGACCGTCGAGCCTGGCCGGATCATCACCCCCGCGGGCCTCCCCGAGAGCGCGACCTCTCCCATGGTCCCCGTGTGGATCGCCGGCGGCGCCGCCGCGGGGCTGCTCGCCGGGCTCCTCCTCGCGTTCGCCCGCGACCGCCTCGACCCGGTCCTGCGCGACACCGAGGACACCGCGCGGATCGGCGGCGTGCCCGTGCTCCTGGACCTGACGGCGCCGGGCCGGGACGCGCCCGGTCTGTTCGGCGACGACGCCCGAGCGGGCCAACGCGTCAACGAGTGCGCCCACGCGGTGCGCGCCCGCGTCCCCTCCCCGGGTGTCCTGCTCGTCGCGGCCACCTCGCCCGGGCGGGCCGGGCCGACCGCCGCCGTCAACCTGGCCGCCTCCCTC
>NZ_ANBC01000066.1 GCF_000341125.1 Nocardiopsis lucentensis DSM 44048
TCGTCCGCGCCGACACCGCGACCGACACCGCCTCCGACCCGCTGGACCTGCCCCCGGGTCCCGGTCTGGCCGAGGCGCTCCTGGACGGTGAGGACCCCACCGAACTGGAGGTGCGCCCCGACACCACGCCCCGCCTGCGCGTGCTCCGGTACGGCCGCCCGGGGACCACCGCCCCCACCCAGGGAACCGCCATGCCGGAGCTGCTCGAACTCCTGCGTGAGAGGGCCGAGTACGTGGTGATCGCCGTCCCGCCCGCGACCGAGCGGGCCGACACCCACGCGCTGGCCGCCTCGGCCGACCTGCTGCTCCCGGTGGTCGAGCTCGGCCGCACCCGACGCGCCGACCTCGTGTCGCTGACCACCACCGCCGCCCGCTTCGGCCTACCCGTGCCCGGGGTGGCGGCGCTGCCCCGACAGGCACGTCCCGACGACGCCGCCTCCCGCCGCGCGAAGGAGACCGAGAGCGCGGCCGCGACGGAGGGGGCGGCCGCCACAGCGCACGGGGCCGCCACGGCCGAGGACTCGGCGGACCGGGCCGGCACCGGTTCGGAGGACACCGCCGCCGACACCGTCGGGGCACGGAACTGATGGCGACACCCGCCGCCCAGCGCCCCCTCCCCGGGACAGGGGTCCCGGTCGGCCCTCCCCCCGGCACCGGTCGTCCGGTGGTCTGGCTGCTGGCCGGGTACCCGCTGTGGTGGGCTCTGGGCCTGGGTCAGTTCGCGTACTGGCTGTTCGCCGTCCCGATGGCGGCGGAGCTGCTCCGCCG
>NZ_ANBC01000067.1 GCF_000341125.1 Nocardiopsis lucentensis DSM 44048
GGGCGCTGTTCCTGTTGTGGACCGTGTTCGGGCTGGCCATGGTTTCGCTGGAGGTACCCGGCACCGTCCCGGGCAGCGGAGGGCACGCCGGGGCCGTGCACCGCGTGATCAACTACCTCGTGCTGACCGTCCTCATGCTCTACGTCGGCAACCTGTCCGAGCGCGAACTGCCGACGCGGACGGTCGTGTGGGCCCTGGCCGTGCTGTGCCTGGCCACGATCGCGGGCGGTTACCTGGGCATGCTCGCGCCCCGATTCGAGTTCACCGCGCCTCTGGAGTACCTGCTGCCCGGCCCCCTGGCTTCCGACCCCTACGTCCAGACCCTGGTGCATCCGGCGTCCGCCCAGGTCATGGACATCTTCGGCTACGAGTCGGCCCGCCCCAAGGCACCCTGGGAGTACACCAACATCTGGGGATACATGGTCTCCCTGCTCTTGGTGTGGCTCGTGGTGGGCTGGGTCCTCCAGGGGACCGGCATGGTGCGGTGGGCCGCCCTGGCCGCCGCCGCGGCGGCGGTGGCCCCGATCGTCCACTCCCTCAATCGCGCGCTGTGGGTGGGACTGGTGCTGTCGCTGGCCTACGGCGCCGTCCAGGCGCTGCGCCGCGGCCGTGTGGTGCTGGTGGGCGCCTGCGCCGTCGCGTCCGTCGTCGTGCTGCTCGTGCTGGCCGTGTCACCGCTGGCCGACGTGGTCCGCGCCCGCGCCGACAACCCGCACAGCGACGACGGCCGAGCCGCGAGCAACGCCGCGTCCGTGGCCGCCGCCGACCTGTCACCGGTCGTGGGCTGGGGCACGACGCGGGAGATGGCGGGCAGTTCGGAGTCGATCGCCATCGGCCCCACCGCCGAGTGCCCCGGCTGCGGCCAGCACGTCATCGGCAACGCCGGTCAGCTGTGGATCACCCTCATCGCCAACGGGTGGGTGGGCACCGCGTTCCTCCTCGGCTTCCTCGCCTGGACGGCGTGGCGCCACCGGGCCACGGCCTCTCCGGTGGGGCAGGGCGCCCTGCTGACCGTGCTGCTGCTGTTCTGGTACATGTTCTTCTACGTCGCGCTGATGTCCCCGCTGGCCGTCACCCTCGTCGCCGTCGCCCTGCTCTGGCGCGGCGACGCGCGGCCGACGCCCGGCCCGGTCACCGCGCGCACCAGAGGGGGTCTTCGGTGAACGGCGAGACGACCTACCTGACCGACCTGGCCGCGGTCCTGTGGCCGTGCGGCGGACTGCTCGGCCCCGGGGACGGCGGCGTACGGCGGCTCGTACGACAGGAACGGGGCAACCAGTACCTGCCGGTCCCCAACGCGCACAACCCGCGCGTGATCCTGCCCGCGCACGACCGATCGGCCGCCACACGGGGCATCGCGTCCTTCTTCCAAGGACACTCGTTCTCCGAACGGGTCCGCGCCGCCCTGCTCACCGGAGCGTTCGCCACGGGCATGGCGCCGCTGCTGCTCCGCGACCGCCTGTACGTGGGCGCGGGGCCCGGCATCGAGCACGCGCTCACCTCCGCGCTCGACCGGAAGCTGGCGATCGCCATCCACCTGGGACCGCCCAGGGCGAACCGCAAACCCGTCCTGCTGCTGCTCACCCCCGGCGGACGGACGATCGGCTACGCCAAGGTCGCCGTGAACGACCTGACGTCGCGCCTGGTGCGCGCCGAGACCCGGGCCCTGCGCCACCTCGCCGACGCCCGGTTCCGAGACGTGACGGTCCCGCGTCTGCTCTACGAGGGCGAGTGGAACAGCCACCCGCTGCTGGTCCAGGAGGCCCTGCCGGTCGGCGACCAGACCGACCGGCCCACCCGCCGCCAGCTGCTTCGATGCGTGACCCAGATCGTCGGGCTGACCGGCGTCCGCGAGCGGCGCCTGTCCGACAGCCCGTACCGGATCGCCCTGGAGGAGCGGATCGCGGCGCTCGGCACACGCCCCGAGGCGGCTCCGCTGCGCGCGGCGCTGCGCCGCCTGCCGGACGTGGCCCTCCCCTTCGGGGCCTGGCACGGGGACCTGACCCGCTGGAACATCGCCAGCACGGCGCGCCGGGCCTTCGTATGGGACTGGGAGCGGCTGACCCTCGACGCGCCCGCCGGGTTCGACGCGCTGCACTACGACCTCAACGAGTGCGTCCAGGCGGGGGTCCACCCCGGTGTGCACCGGTGGCTGGACAGCGGATCACGCTTGCTGCGCGACCCGCTGGTCACCGAGACGGGGCTGCGCCCGCACGCGGTGTCGACGGTCATGGCCCTCTACCTCATCGACCTGGCCACCCGCTACCTGCACGACCGTCAGGACGAGAGCGGAGGCCACCTGGCGGCCGTGGACGACTGGCTGCTCCCAGCGCTGGAAGGCCTCCAGGAGAGGGCGACGCACGAGGCCGCCCACACCGGTTGACACCGATCCGCCCCGCAGCGCCCACAACCGGCCCGGCCGAGGACGGGTCATCCACCACGACCAGCGAAGGACTCCGTGATTCACGTGGACACGCCGCCCGCCGCTCTCCGCCACCTGTCCGACCCCGTACGGCGGGGGC
>NZ_ANBC01000068.1:0-4007 GCF_000341125.1 Nocardiopsis lucentensis DSM 44048
GCGTGCCCTGCCCGACGTACTCATCTGCGGCGCCCAGCGGTCGGGGACGACGTCGCTGTTCAAGTCCCTGGCCCGGCACCCCGCGGTCACGGGGCCGACGCTGCGCAAGGGGGTCCACTTCTTCGACGTCGGGTACTCCCGGGGGGAGAGGTGGTACCGGTCGTGCTTCCCGTTGCGCGCCTCTCTGCGAGAGCGCCGGGGGCGACCGCGCGTGCGCGTGATGGAGTCCAGCCCGTACTACCTGTTCCACCCGCTGGCGGCGGAACGGATCGCGCGGACGCTCCCCGAGGTACTGGTCGTGGTGATCCTGCGCGACCCCGTGGAGCGCGCCTACTCGGCACACGCCCACGAGAGCGCGCGCGGGTTCGAGTCCGAGCCGTTCGCGCGCGCGATCGACCTGGAGGAGGGGAGGCTGTCCGGCGAGGAGGAACGGCTGGTCGCGGACCCCCTGTCCTACTCGTTCGCCCACCAGCACCACGCGTACCTGGCACGCGGCCGGTACGTCGAGCAGCTGTCGCGGTTGGAGCGGCACCTCGGGCGGGAGAGGATCCACGTCGTGGACTACGCGGACCTGTTCGACGGCACCGCGCGGACGCTGGCCGGGATCGAGCGGTTCCTCGGCATCCCCTCGGGGCCGGGCACACCACCCGGACGGCACAACGCCCGCCGCCGCTCGTCGATGCCCGAGCCGCTGCGCGCCGAGCTGACCGCGCGGTTCGCCGAGAGCGACGCGCGACTGGCCGAGTGGTGGGGCCGTACCCCCTCGTGGCGCACGTGACCGCCACCGAGGACCGCGCGGGCGCCGGACTGAGCCGCGTCCTGCGCGGCGGTGTGCTCAACATGGCGGGCGCGGCGGTCGGCGCGGGGCTCAACCTGGCGGTGATCGTGACCATCACCCGGGCGTTCTCCCCGGAGACGGCCGGACTGCTGTTCTCCGCGACGTCGGTGTTCCTCATCGCGGCGACGGTGGCGGGTGCCGGGGCCCCGGACGGGCTGGTCTACTTCATCACCCGCCTGCGCGTGCTCGGACGGGCGGAGTCCGTGCGACGACTGCTGCGGGTCGCCATGGGTCCGCCGGTGGCCGCCGCCGGGCTGCTGGGCGTGCTGATGGTGCTGTTCGCCGAGCCGGTGGCGCGTGCTCTGGCGACCGAGGACGCCGAGACCTACCTGCGGCTGCTGGCCGCCTTCGTGCCGTTCGCGGTCATGGTCGACTCCGCCCTGGCCGCGACACGGGCGCACCACGACATGACCGCGACGGTCCTGGTGGACAAGGTCGGGCGGCCACTGGCCCAGCTGGCCCTGGTGGCCGCGGTCGCGCTGTCCGGGTCGGCCGGACTGCTGGCGCTGGCGTGGGCGGGCCCCTACCTTCCGGCGGGTGTGCTGGCGTGGTTCTGGCTGGGACGCCTCCTCACCCGGGCCGCTCCGGCGCCGCGGAGGGGCGGCGCGCCGGCGGTCACGGAGGCCGGTACGGGAACGGACGCCGCTCCGGACACCCCAGACGGTCTCCGGAGCGACGGAAGCGTCTCGCCACGCGTGTTCTGGTCCTTCGCCCTGCCCCGTGCCGTGGCGGGGGTGGCCCAGATGGGTGTGCAACGCGGCGGGGTGGTGCTTGTCGCGTTACTGAGCGGGTTGTCGGGCGCGGCGGTGTTCACGGCCGCGACGCGGGTCATGGTCCTCGGCCAGTTCGGCAACCAGGCGGTGCTGTCCGCCGCGCAGCCGCAGTTCGCGGAGCAGCTGGCGACCGGCGACCACACGGGGGTCCGGTCGCTGTACCAGGCGGGGACGGCGTGGCTGGTGTGCCTGACCTGGCCCCTGTACCTCTCCGCGCTGGTGTTCGCGCCGCAGGTCATGAGCCTGTTCGGTCCCGGGTACGCGGCGGGGGTGACCGTCCTGGTGGTCGTGTGCTCGGGGCAGCTGGTCGGGTCGGCGCTGGGGATGGGTGACCTCATCCTGGCGATGACCGGACGCAGCACGCTCAACCTGGTCAACAACGTCCTGGCGCTGGCGGCGAACGTACTGGTGTGCGTGGCGTTGGCGCCGGCTCTGGGCGCGACGGGCGCCGCGGTGGCCCTGGTGGCCTCCGTGGTGGTACGCAAGGTGCTGCCGCTGTTACAGCTGCGGAAGCGCGTGGTCCTGCACCCCTTCGGGGACGCGGTGATGCTCGCCGCGGGCAGCGCCGTCATCTGGTTCGCGGCCCTCCCCCTGCTGACGGTGGGCCTCCTGGGGCAGGTTCCGGTGGCACTCGCGGTCTCCATCGCCGTCGGGGCCGTCGGACACCTGGCCACCGTGTGGCGCCTGCGGGGGCACCTCGGCCTCCGGCTGCGAAGTTGAGATCTCCGGCTTGCCACACCACCCGAATCACTACGTTGAGTTATGACATGATGACTCCATGCCTGCTCGACCGGTTCTCCTGGTCGCCTCCAGCGGCGGCCACCTCGCCCAACTCCTGTCCCTGCGGCCCTGGTGGCAGGACAGGCGACGCCTCTGGGTGACCTTCCGCACCCCCGACGCGGTGTCCTGCCTCGGTGAGGAGGACGTGCGCTGGGCCTTCCACCCCACCACCCGCCACGTGGGCAACCTCCTGCGCAACACGTGGCTGGCGGTGCGGGTGCTGCGTGAGGGGCGCCCCAGCGCGGTCGTGACGACCGGGGCCGGAGTGGCACTGCCGTTCTTCGTCCTGGCGTGGTTCCTGCGGATCCCGACGGTCTACATCGAGGTCTACGACCGTCTCGACACCCCCACCCTCACCGCCCGCCTCTGCCGCCCCTTCACCCGCCTGTTCCTCGCCCAGTGGGAGGAGCAGCGGTCGTTCATGCCCAGCGCCATCACGGTAGGACCGCTCTTGTGACCGAACAGACCACCCGCACGACACCGCGCCTCGACGACCGCGACCATCCGGACGTGGTGGTGAGCCTCGGCACGGACCACCACGCGTTCGACCGGCTGGTCCGGTGGGCCGACGACTACGCCCGCCGCAACCGTGACCTGCGCGTCCTCGTCCAGTACGGGCACAGCTCCCCGCCCGAGCGCGCGGCGGGCACCGCCTTCCTCGCGGGCGAGCGGCTCGGCGCCCACATGCGCGCGGCCCGGGTCGTGGTCACGCACGGCGGTCCGGGAACCATCGTCCAGGCCCGCGGAACCGGCCACCTGCCGATCGTCGTGGCCCGCGACCCCGAACTCGACGAGCACGTCGACGACCACCAGCTCCTGTTCGTCAACCGGCTGGAGGAGGCGGGGCGCGTCCGCTCGTGCTCGACCCCCCAGCAGCTCGCCGCCCTGATCGACCGGGCGCTGGCCTCCCCCGGGGACTTCCACGTCCGCCCCGGCGAGGACGACGGCCCCGAGCGCGCCGCCCTGCGCGCCGGCGAGCTCATCGATCTGCTGACCGAGACCCCCGGCACGCCCCTGCCCGAGCCCCGGACGGCGCCCGTCGGCGACGACTGGCCCGACGTGACCGTCGTGGTCCCCACCCGGGACCGGCCCGAACTGCTGCGCCGCACCCTGCGCGCGATCCACGGGCAGGAGTACGCCGGACGGATCACCACGATCGTGGTGTACGACAACGACCAGCCCGACGCCTCCCTGGCCAACGACGACGGTGACCGCCCGGTGCGCGTGGTCACCAACACCCTGACCCCCGGGCTGGCCGGCGCGCGCAACACCGGCGTGCTGGCCGCCGACACCGACCTGGTGGCCTTCTGCGACGATGACGACACGTGGCTGCCCGACAAGCTCCGCGCCCAGGTGCTGGTCATGCTGGCCGAGCCGGACACCGAGTTGGTGTGCTGCGGCATCCGTGTGGTCTACGACCGGGTCGAGGCCGAACGGGTCCTGGACCGGGCCACCGTCACCTTCGGCGACCTGCTCGGCTCACGGCTGACCGAGCTGCACCCGTCGACCTTCCTCATCCGCCGCCGGGCGATGCTCGACGGCTGCGGGACGGTGAGCGAGGAGATCCCGGGCAGTTACGCCGAGGACTACGAACTCCTGCTGCGGCTGGGGGGCCG
>NZ_ANBC01000068.1:4013-20031 GCF_000341125.1 Nocardiopsis lucentensis DSM 44048
GTCCTGTGGCACCGCAAGTCGCACTTCGCCGGGCGGTGGCGGACCATCTCCACGGCGCTGCGCTGGCTGCTGGAGCGCTATCCCGAGTTCGTCCTCGTGCCGCGTGGCTACGCGCGGGTGGCGGGTCAGATCGCCTTCGCGGAGGCGGCGGCCGGACGGCGCGGTGAGGCGCTGCGCTGGATCCGGACCACCCTGAGGCACCGGCTCACCGAGGGCCGCGCCCTGGTCGCCCTGCTCGTCGTGTGCGGGGTCCCCGCCGGGTGGGTGCTGCGCGCGCTCCACCTGCGGGGCAAGGGGGTCTAGGACGAGGGGGTCCGAGGTCCGGGCGCGAGCGGTCCCGGCGGTTCACTCCCCGGGGCCGGGCCGGGGCCACGCGTCGCGTTCCACGAGGAACAGCACCAGCGCGGCGATGTTCCAGGCGTCGTCCTCGCCCCGGTGGTGGCGCCCCTCCAGAGGCAGGTCGGCCATGCTCAGGGCACGGGCCATCCCCGGAGCCTTCTTCCGGATGCCGTGGAACGCGCCGAACTCCCGCTTGGCATTCGTGTGGCGGCTCCCGAACGGGTACTCCGTTCCGGTGACCCGGCACTGGTGGACGAACTGGTTCCGGTCGTAGCCGCCCCAACTGGCCCACGGGCGTTCCTTGGCCCCGTGTTCCTCCACCAGCCACCGGCACGCCTCGGCGAAGTCCACGCCGGTGTCCACCTCGGCCTGGGTGAGCGTGGTCAGCTCGGTGCAGAACGCGCTGACCTCGGACCTTCGGGGGCGTACGAGCAGGCCGTGCCTGGCCACACGCCGACGCGCGTCCAGGTCGACGACGGTCAGTCCGACCTCGATGATCTCGTTGGCCTGGCCCGGTGGCGGCGCGCCCCTCCAACAGGTCGCCTCGACGTCGACCACGTTCAGCAGGTTCTGTTCCATGCCGCGACCCTAGGGACCGGCGCCGCCCGTGTCAGCGGGTTTTCGTCCCCGTCGGCGCTCAGTCCCTGCTCTGGGCGTAGGCGGCCATCCGGCGGACCCGGTCCGGGAGGTTCACGTAGGGGTCCCGCCCGGCCAGTTCGAAGCCGCGCCGCGCGTACTCGTTGGCGTTGATCCGGAAGTCGCACCCGGAGACCCGGTTGTCCCAGACCTTGACCGCGCGCACCCGCTCGTACCTGCGCAGGACGTCGGGGATGTCGGCGTACCAGCGCAGGGTCTCGCGGGGGCCGATGTCGGTGGTGCCCATCTCGCCGATCATGATCGGTTTGCCGGGGTCGATGCCGTGTTCGGGCCCCTGCTCCTGGATCCACTCGTAGGCGGGTCGCAGGGCGTCCTCGAAGGAGTGCACGCCGTCCCAGTGCGGCATGAGGTCGCAGCCGGTCATGTTGTAGGCCTCGAAGCTGATCCAGTCGACGTAGTCGTTGCCCGGCCACAGGCCGGGGAGACGGTCGAGGTTGTCGCGCCAGCCGGTCACGTTCCACACCCAGATGACGTTGTCGGCGCCCTCCTCGCGGTAGAGGTCGACCACGTGCCGCCAGGAGCGCACGAACTCGTCCGGGGTACCGCGCTTCCGGTAGCGCTTGTTGGCGTCGGCCTCGTGGTCGAAGGTGACGAAGTAGGGCACGTCGAACTCCGCGATCGTGCGCGCCTGGGAGCGCAGCGAGGAGTCGAACCCACCGTCGAGGATGTCCTCGTAGGCGATGTCGGGGTGCCCGGAGCGCTCGAAACGGCGCGCCTCGATGTTGGTGTGCACGAACCGGCCCTCGGCGATCATCCGCCTCTCGCGCTCCCCCGGCACGTCCGCCTGGTCGATGCCGCGCCAGGTGTAGACGAGGTCCATGTCGCGGTCGACGGCGGACTCCAGGGAGTCGATCCGGTCGCCGTAGGGGCTGGCGCCCCACCACACCCCACAGGAGGGTTCGAGGATCTCGGAGACCCCGCACTCGAACTCGGCCGGCGCGGGCAGGCCGAGCAGGGCGGCGGTGTGCGCCCCGGTCCGATCGACGGGCAGTGGGTGGTCGGTGGGTGGAGAGTGGTCGTCGAGCGGTTCCACGCGCCCCTCGGCGGTGGAGCCCGGCCCCGCCAGTGTCAGTGCGGTGAGCATCGCGCCCACCACGGCCAGTCCTCGTGTCGGTCCCCTGTTCACGTCAGCGCCCCCAGAGCCAGAACTACACAGAGTTCATAGCTAATGACTTTACGTTATAATTTGGGCACGAAGCAACCCCGCCAGCGCCCTCCGCCCCGACGAACCCCACGTCAGTAGCCATAACGCCCCCGCGCGGGCGCGGTCATCGCCGAGACCAGCCCCCGGCGCCACGGCGCCAGGGAGTCCCGCCAGCCATGGTCGGGGCGCACCCCGACCGGCCCCTGCGAGAAGCGCATCGGATTGCCCGAGAGCGCGTGCGTCCGCGCCAGCGGGACGGCCTCCCCCACCACCGGCGGCACGCCCGTGTACCCGGCGAACTCGGCGATGCGGGCGAACTCGGCGACCGGATCCGCGACGAAGTCCTCGTAGCGCACCCGCAGGGTCGGGGTGCCGCGGCGGGCGAGGGCGTCGAGGGTCGTGTTCTGGGTCACCCACTGCACGGCCGCCCGGCCGGCCGAGTAGCGCGCCATCTCCGGCTCGCTACTGTCCGGGGAGGCGTCCGGGCGCGGCACGCGCTTGCCCCAGGAGTGCGCGACCGCCCGGGGGTCGCGGACCACGTGGAGCAGCCGCATCCGGGCTCCGAACCGCCAGCGCAGGCACGCGGCGAGCGAGGCGTGCTTGCTGGCGTCCACGACCACGTGCGCACCGCTGACCAGCGACACCGCCGTGTACAGGCGGTGGTAGAGATCGGTGTAGCGCTCGTTGCGCGCACCGAGGACGCCCCCGCCGGACCCGTTGAGCAGCATGGGCAGGAAGCGCGTGCGGTCGACGCCGTCCTTGAGCCGCAGCACGCCGCGCGCGTCCAGGCGGTCCCAGCCGCCGAAGGCCTCCTTGCCGACGTCCGACCAGAATCCGCAGTCGGAGAACGGGCGACCGCACCCGCAGCGCTCGTTCTCCAGGAGCCCGCGCCGCCACAGGTGCACGGCCTCCCCGACCGAGCAGAACCCGGGTAGCTCACCGAGGAGCCGCTCGATCAGGGTCGACCCGGAGCGCCCCATCCCACCGACGAACACCAGACGATAGCCATCCACCCGTCCAGGGTATGACCTGGAGTCACGGCGCGTGGCCGAAAAGTGACATTCGGAGGTCGCGCGCGGAGGGCGGGGGTCACCCCGTGGCGACGATCTCCGCCCAGGCGTGGGTGCCGTGGACGCGGTGCGGGGTCAGGCCCCAGCGGGCGGCCAGGTGGTCGACGACGAGGAGTCCGCGCCCGCACTCGGCCTCCTCGTCGCTGTGGCGGTCCACGGCGTGGAGGGCGATGCGCCCGTGGTCGTGGACGTCGAGGCGCAGGGCGGGACGGACGCCGGTCGACCAGGCCAGGTCCAGGTGCACGGGGGGACGGCCGTGCGTGACGGCGTTCGTCACGAGTTCGCTGGCGACGAGGGTCGCCGACTCGACGAGCTCGGTGCGGCCGAGACGGAACAGGAACTGCTCCACCACACGACGGGCGCTGCACGCGCTGGCCAGGACACCCGGGAGGCGGTGGGTCTCACCGGCCACGGCGGGCGTGTCCAGAGCACGCGTGTCGGACTCCCCCGCCGCGGGGAGGGGGGACGGGTCGACCTTTGCGGTGGAGGGCATCACGCCGTTCCTTCGAACCGGACTCGGTGCCGATCCCCGGTCGGGCGTGTCACACGCCATCCGAGCCGGTGGCACCGGTCTCACCTGCACTGATGCCCCAAGGATGACCCATATGTTGGCAAATGTAAACCTTGTGGTCATTGTGACCGCTGTGAGTACGCGAAGCGCACTGTGTCCGGTCCGCGTCCACGAGCGGAAACGGGAGCGGCACGGGGGCGACCCCGTGCCGCTCCCGTTTCCGAGAGCGGCGCCCTAGTCCGCCTTGACGACCATCCCGGCGCCGACCGTGGCGTTGGTGGCCTCGTCGACGAGGATGAACCCGCCCGTCTGGCGGTTCTTGGCGTACTCGTCCACGAACAGGGGCTGGGTGGAGCGCAGCCGCACCCGGCCGATCTCGTTCAGCGCCAGGTGGTCGGCGTCCTCGTCCCGGTGCAGCGTGTTCACGTCCAGCCGGTAGCGCAGATCCTTGACCAGGACCTTCGCGGTGCGCGTCGTGTGCTTGACGATGAGCTTGGAGCGCGGTGTGAGCTTGCGCGCGTCCGTCATCCAGCACACCATCGCCTCGATGTCCTGCGACACGCTGGGCGTGTTGTTGGGCCGGCAGATCATGTCGCCGCGGGAGATGTCGATCTCGTCCTCCAGCAGGAGGGTCACCGACATCGGCGAGTAGGCCTCGGCCACCTCGCCGTCGGCGGTCATGATCCTCGACACACGGGTGCTCAGCCCGGAGGGCAGGTGGGTGACCTCGTCACCCGGCTTGAGCACACCGCCCGCGAGCTGGCCCGCGTAGCCCCGGTAGTCGTGCAGGTCGGGGTCGTCGGACTTGTGCGGTCGGATGACGTACTGCACCGGGAAGCGCGCGTCGATCAGGTTGCGGTCCGAGGCGATGTGCACGTTCTCCAGGTGGTGCAGCAGGGAGGGCCCGCTGTACCACGGCATGTTCTCCGAACGGCTCACCACGTTGTCGCCGTGCAGCGCCGACAGCGGCACGAAGGTGAGGTCGCACACGTCGAGCTTGCTGGCGAAGTCGGCGAACTCCGCCTTGATCTGCTCGAAGCGCTCCTGGGAGTAGTCCACCAGGTCCATCTTGTTCACCGCCAGCACCAGGTGCGGGACCTGGAGCAGGGAGGTGAGGAAGGCGTGGCGGCGGCTCTGCTCCTGGAGGCCCTTGCGGGCGTCCACGAGGATGATCGCCAGGTCCGCGGTGGAGGCGCCCGTGACCATGTTCCGGGTGTACTGGATGTGGCCCGGGGTGTCCGCGATGATGAAGGTGCGCTTGGGTGTGGCGAAGTAGCGGTAGGCCACGTCGATGGTGATGCCCTGTTCCCGCTCCGCGCGCAGACCGTCGGTGAGCAGCGCCAGGTTGGTCTGCTCCTCGCCGCGGGCGGCGCTGGTGCGCTCGACCGCGTCGAGCTGGTCCTCGAAGATCGACTTGGAGTCGTACAGCAGTCGGCCGATCAGGGTGCTCTTACCGTCGTCGACGGAGCCCGCCGTGGCGAACCGCAGGATGTCATTGCTCATGCTTGCCTGGTCCAGGGTCGAAGTGGTGGGAGCTTGAGGCCGGGGCCGGGGCGTGTGCGGTGGACGCCGCCCGTCGCGCGGCGGGGTGTGTGTCCGCCGTGGACGCCTAGAAGTAGCCCTCGCGCTTGCGGTCCTCCATGGCGGCCTCGCTGGCGCGGTCGTCGGCCCGGGTCTGTCCGCGCTCGGTGATCCGGGTCGCGGCGATCTCGGTGATGATGTCGTCCAGCTCCACAGCCGTGGACTTGACCGCGCCAGTGCAGGTCAGGTCGCCGACGGTGCGGTAGCGCACGGTCTCGGTGAAGACCGTCTCGGTCTCGTCGCGCTGGATGATGGGCGAGTCGGCCAACAGGATGCCGTCGCGCTCGAAGACCCGGCGCTCGTGCGCGAAGTAGATGGAGGGCAGCTCCAGCTTCTCGCGCTTGATGTAGCTCCACACGTCCAACTCGGTCCAGTTGGAGATCGGGAACACGCGGATGTGCTCACCGCGCTCGATGCGGGTGTTGAACACGCTCCACAGCTCGGGGCGCTGGTTCTTGGGGTCCCACTGCCCGAACTCGTCGCGGAAGGAGAAGACCCGCTCCTTGGCCCGGGCCTTCTCCTCGTCGCGACGGGCGCCGCCGAAGGCCGCGTCGAAGCCGTTGTCCTCGATGGCCTCCAGCAGCGCGGAGGTCTGGAGTCGGTTGCGGCTGGCCCAGCGGCCGGTCGGCTCGCTGACCTTGCCCGCGTCGATCTGTTCCTGGACGGAGGCCACGACCAGCCGGACGCCCGCCTCGGCGACGCGGCGGTCGCGGAACTCGATCACCTCGTCGAAGTTGTGGCCGGTGTCCACGTGCATCACGGGGAAGGGGATGGCGCCGGGCCAGAAGGCCTTCTCAGCGAGCCGGAGCATGACGATGGAGTCCTTGCCGCCGGAGAAGAGCAGCACCGGCCGCTCGAACTCCGCGGCCACCTCGCGCATGATGAAGATCGCCTCGGCCTCCAGCACGTCGAGCTGGGAGAGCTGGTAGCGCCCGGGCGCCTGCTGACTGGACTGACCCATGAATCCGCCTTTGTGATACCGACACGGCCGACGGCGGAGGGCCTCTTCGGTCAGCCCCCCGCGTGCGGCCCCGCGCTGTCCAGGTCCGCACCGTCGCGGATGCTTGCCAACAACATACCCGACAATTCCGATCGACATACAAGGACATCGGGGAGTAGCGGATCGGACACGTTGTAGCGCAACGGCGCGCCGTCGATCCGTGAGGTGTGCAGACCGGCGGCGCGCGCGACCGCGACGGGCGCGGCGCTGTCCCACTCGTACTGGCCGCCCGCGTGCACGTAGATGTCGGCGATGCCGAGCATGACCGCGCAGATCTTCGCCCCGGCCGAGCCCATGGGGATCACCTCGGCGCCGAGCTGGTTGGCCATGCGCTGCACGAACGCGGGCGGGCGCGACCGGCTCGCGGTGATGCGCAGGCGCTGGTCCCCGGGGCGCTCGTCCGGCAGCCACGGCGGGTCGACCGTGGATACGGTGCTGCCCTGGGCCGGGAGGGCGACGGCGCCCGCGACGAGGTCACCGTTCTCCCACAGCGCCACGTGCACGGCCCAGTCGGTACGGCCCGCCTCGGCGAACTCCCGGGTTCCGTCGAGCGGGTCGATGATCCACACACGCCGCGCGCGTAGCCGCGACAGATCGTCCGCGCCCTCCTCGGAGAGCACCGCGTCGCTGGGACGCAGCCGCCCGAGGGCGGAGAAGAGGAACTCGTGGGAGGTCCTGTCCCCCAGGGTTCGCAGCACGTCGGGCTCGGCGAACCCGTGCCGGGCCCGCAGGCGCAGCAGGAGCTGGCCCGCCTCGGTCGCCAGGTCCCGGGCCACCTCATGATCGTTTCTGATGCTCTTCACCGGCTAGTAAGCTCCCGCCCCACGGATCACCGCTGACCACGTCTTCCACAGGATCTGGATGTCCAACGTCAGCGACCAGTTTTCCACGTACCTCAGGTCCAGGCGGACCGATTCCTCCCAGGAGAGATCGGAACGGCCGCTGACCTGCCACAGGCCCGTCATACCCGGCTTGACCACGAGTCGGCGTCGGACGTCGTGCCCGTACTGGGCGACCTCCTCCGGCAACGGCGGCCTGGGGCCGACAAGCGACATCTCCCCCCGGACCACGTTGACGAGCTGGGGAAGCTCGTCGAGCGAGTACCGGCGCAGCCATGCCCCCACGGACGTCACCCTGGGGTCGCGACGCATCTTGAACAGCACCCCGTCGTGCTCGTTGCGGGGCCTGAGCATCTCCTTCAGCGCGTCGGCCCCGACCACCATGGTACGAAACTTGTACACGGTGAACTCGTCGCCACCCCTGCCGACACGCGTCTGGACGAACAGGGCGGGACCACCGCCCTCGGACCGGATGAGCACGGTCAGCACCAGGAACAGCGGCGAGAGGAGGGCCAGCGCGAGGGCCGCGGCGCAACGGTCGAAGGCGCCCTTGAGCAGACGCCGTCCTCCCTCGAGTTCGGGGTGCTCCACGTGCAGGAGGGGGAGCCCGGCGACCGGGCGGATGGAGGTGCGCGGTCCGGCGACTTCCATGAGCGCGGAGGCGACGATGAGGTCGGTCCCGGTCTTCTCCAGCGCCCACGCCAGCCGCCGCAGTTCGACGCCGTCCATCTCGGGGCAGGCCAGCACGGCCACGGTGTCGGCGCCGACGAGGCTGGCGGCGTCCGCGGCCTCCTCGAAGGAACCCAGGACGGGACACCCCTCCACGGTGTCGGGGCCGCGCCCGTGGGAGGCGACCTCCCCGGAGGGCAGGCACACACCCACGACCCGCATGCCGTGGTAGATCTCCCCGCGGAAGCGGCGGATGAGGTCGCGGGCGGCGCACCGGTAGCCGACGACCACCACCCCGCTCATGCACCGGCCGGACCGGCGGCGCCGGTGCAGGGCCTTGCGGCGGGCGTAGTGCAGGGCCAGGCTCGCCGTGACGATGAGCGGAGGGACGGCGAGGGCGTACCAGCGCGAGAGGTCGAAGGCGACGGCGTAGGCGCTGATCGCGAGCGAGGCCGCCAGGAACACCCCGGCGACGGCGACCCGGCGGTACTCCTCGGTTCCGACCCCGAGGAAGCGCCGCTCGTAGGCGCCACCCAGCCAGACGAAGACGACCCAGACCACCGGAAGCAGCAGGGAGAGTTGGAGGTAGGGGACGGCCTCCGGCGCCCACACGGAGTCCTGGAACCGGACGACGGTTCCGCCGAAGGCCGACACGGCGGCGGCGATCAGGTCGAGCGCCACCAGTCCCGCCACGTACGGACGGGTCCACGACCGGCCTCGCGCCTCGGTGTCGAGCCCCTCCGCGCCGATCGGTCGAGCGCTCCGGTTCTGAGCGGTCTCCACCCCGCTGGTTGTGGCCACACTTCCCCCCAAGGACACTACGTGTTCCGAAAACCTCACCATGAGTAACCACACCTGGCGCTTCAGGGCCCATGCGGAAGGGTGGGAGCGGGGCGTGGAGTCGGGTAGCGAACAAGGACTGACGACCCGAACAGTAACCAAAAGTAGTGGAGAAGTCGCGTCTCGTGTCGGCTTGTTGGTGAAGCTAGTCCTGGTCGTCCCAAAAACGTGTCTTCGCCGAGACCGAAACCAGAAGCGTTGGGTGACGACCCACTGATGGGAGGCACCCCGCCGCAGGCGTCCGTACGTGGGAGGCGCCGCGGCCGAAAGCCGTCCGCTGGGGTGGGGGTGGTGGGTGACGGGTGGGGTGGGGTCAGACCGCCGTGTGGAAGATGTTCTGCGCCCGCTCCAGGCCGTCCTTGATGACCGTGCGGACGGCGTCGGCGGCGCGCTCGACGTTGAGGTCGAGTTCCCCGCGCTCGGTGGAGGAGAAGTCGCGCAGGACGTAGGCCGCGGCGTCCATCCGGCCGGGCGGGCGGCCCACTCCGAAACGGACCCGGACGTAGTCGGGGCTGGACAGGGAGGCCGTGATCGACTTCAGGCCGTTGTGCCCGCCCGATCCGCCACCCCGCTTGAGCTTGAGCGCGCAGAAGTCGATGTCCAGCTCATCGTGCACGACGATGACGCGCTCGAGCGGCACCTTGTAGAACTTCGCCAACCCGGCGACGGGCCCGCCGGAGACGTTCATGAAGGACCGCGGCTTGGCCAGCACCACCGAGGCGCCCTCGAGCCGGGTCTCCACGACCTCGGCATGCGCCTTGTGCGCCTTCCAGCGCTCGTTGTTCGCGGACGCCAGCGCGTCCACCACCATGAACCCGGCGTTGTGCCGGTTCGCGGCGTACTTGGGGCCGGGGTTGCCCAGCCCGACGACCAGCCAGCGCTCAGCCTCAGCCATGTCCTCGTTCTTCCTGATTCCCAGCATGCGCCACAGGTCCACCATGGTGCACGACCCTATCCGCACGCCGAACGCGCGGCCCCCGAATGGGAACCGCGCGTTCGCTGCGATGACTGTGGGGGACCGCCCTACTCGGCGGCGGCCTCCTCGGCGCCTTCCCCGGCCTCGGCGGTCTCCGCCTCCTCCTCGACCCGCGGGGCGGAGACGGTGAGCAGGACGGACTCGGGGTCCGTGACCAGAGTGGTGCCCGCGGGCAGCTTGAGGTCGGCGGCGGTCGGCGTGGCGCCGATCTCCAGCCCCTCGACGTCGAAGGTGACGCCCTCGGGGATGTGGGTGGCCTCGGCCTCGACCGTCACCTCGACGAGCTCCTGGTTGAGCACGCCCGGGGCCTTGACCTCACCGGTCAGCTCGACGTGGATGTCGACCTGGACCTTCTCGCCCTTGGCGACGACCAGCAGGTCGACGTGCTCCAGGAAGCCCTTGATGGCGTCGCGCTGGACGCTCTTGGGGAGGGCGAGGTTGTCCTTGTCGAGACCGTCGAGACGGATCAGGACGTTGGGGGTCTTCAGGGCGAGCATGAGCTCGTGGCCCGGCAGGTTGAGGTGGCGGGGGTCGGTGCCGTGGCCGTAGAGGACGGCCGGCACCTTACCCGCGCGGCGGGCGCGCCGAGCGGCGCCCTTGCCGAATTCCGTGCGGGGCTCGGCAGCGATTCGTACCTCGGACACGACAAAACTCCTCGGGTTCAACCCCGCAGTACGGGGAACACGACTCCAGTAGTACGACGATTCCCGCACTGGGCGGGGAAAGCGGCGGGGTCACCCACGTGGGGACACGGCCGCCGTGGTTCCAGGCGTGCCCGGCGAGCTGCCACCGGACCCGCCCGGCCCGGGAACACTCGTCGCGCACCCCTGCCCGCGCGATCCTGCGCAGCCGAAGGGGCTCCGCTGGGCACGGGGACACTCGGTCAAGTCTACTGGCTTCACCGACGACTCCGTACACGGCCCGCTGGCGGACACCCCGCATTCACGGGCGCCCGCCAGCATGGGAGCCGAAGAAGACCAGCAGAGGGAAGACCACCGGAGCCGGAGGCTCTCCGTCGAGGGTGGTGGCACCCGCGGCGAAGCTCCCCCGGCGACGGGTGGGCTATTCGAACAGGCTCGTCACCGAGCCGTCGGTGAACACCTCGCTGATGGCGCGGGCGATCAGCGGCGCGATCGACAGCTGGGTGAGCTTGTCGAACGAGCGCTCCTGCGGGACCGGCAGGGAGTTGGTGATGATCACCTCGGAGATCCGCGAGTTCTGGAGGCGCTCGGCCGCCGGGCCGGACAGCACACCGTGCGTGGCGGCCACGATGACCTTCTCAGCGCCGTTCTCGAACAGGGCCTCGGAGGCCTTCACGATGGTGCCGCCGGTGTCGATCATGTCGTCGACCAGCACGCACGTGCGACCTTCGACCTGGCCGACGACCTCGTGGACCTTCACCTGGTTGGCGACGTCCGGGTCGCGGCGCTTGTGGATGATCGCCAGCGGCGCGCCGAGGCGGTCGGCCCAGCGGTCGGCGGTACGGACGCGGCCCGCGTCCGGCGAGACCACGGTGATGTCGTTGGACCCGATCTTGCCGCCCACGTAGTCGGCCAGGATCGGCAGGGCGAACAGGTGGTCCACCGGGCCGTCGAAGAAGCCCTGGATCTGGTCGGTGTGCAGGTCGACCGCCATCATGCGGTTGGGGCCCGCCGTGCGGNNCCGCCGTGCGGAACAGGTCCGTCATCAGACGGGCCGAGATGGGCTCGCGGCCCCGGTGCTTCTTGTCCTGGCGGGCGTACCCGAGGAACGGCGTGACCACGGTGATCCGCTTGGCGGACGCGCGCTTGAGCGCGTCCACCATGATCAGCTGTTCCATGATCGACTCGTTGACCGGAGCCGAGTGGCACTGGAGGACGAACGCGTCACAGCCACGGACGGACTCGAGGTAGCGGACGAAGATCTCACTGTTGGCGAAGGTGTCGAACCGGGTGGGGACCACGTCGATCCCCAGCTCCTTCGCGACCTCCTGGGCCAGTTCGGGGTGGGTCCGCCCCGAGAAGAGCATCAACTGTTTCTGCCCGGTGGCCTTCATGCCGCTCACGTACTTCTCCCCCACAGTCACTGCTTGTTGGAATTGTCTGCTCTGCGCCGCTCGGCCCGCTCCGCGGCCTCCGCGGAGGCGGTGCCCGGACGCTTGCGCTGGGTCCACCCCTCGACGTTGCGCTGGCGGTGCCCCTCGGAGACCGCCAGCGCACCCGGCGGAACGTCGTCCCGAACCACGGCCCCGGCCCCGGAGTAGGCGCCGTCGCCCACGTTCACGGGCGCGACGATGGTGTTGTCGCTGCCGATGCGCACGTGGTCGCCGATGGTGCTCCGGGACTTGTTGACCCCGTCGTAGTTGACGAACACGGTGGAGCAGCCGATGTTGCTGCCCTCGCCGATGTCGGCGTCCCCGACGTAGGTCAGGTGCGGGACCTTGGAGCCGGTGCCGACGGTCGAGTTCTTGACCTCGACGAAGGCGCCGACCTTGGTCCGCTCGGCCAGGCGGGTGCCCGGCCGGAGGTAGGTGTAGGGGCCGACGTTGGCCCCGGAGCCGATCTCGGCCTGGTCGGCGGTGGTCTCACGCACCGCCGAGCCCTCGCCGACGACCGTGTCCGTCAGCGTCGCGCCGGGGCCGACCACGGCGTCCTCACCGACGACGGTCGCGCCGCGCAGCCGCGTGTTCGGTTCCAGGACGGCGTCGCGGCCGATCCGGACCTGGACGTCGAGCCAGGTGGTGGCGGGGTCGACGACGGTCACGCCGGAGCGCATGTGCTCTTCGACCAGACGCCGGTTGAGGATCCGGCGCGCCTCGGACAGTTGGACCCGGTCGTTGACGCCCTGGACCTCGTGCCAGTCCCCCGCGGTCCAGGCGCCGACCCGGTGGCCGTCCCCGCGCAGCAGGGCGACGGCGTCGGTGATGTACTCCTCACCCTTGGCGTTGTCCGTGGACAGGCGCTGGACGACGGTGGACAGCAGGGCGCCGTCGAAGGCGTACATGCCGGAGTTGATCTCGTCGATCCCGCGCTGCTCGGGGGTGGCGTCGGCGTGCTCGACGATCCCGGTGAACGCGCCGGCGGCGTCACGGACGATGCGCCCGTACCCGTGGGGGTCGGGGACGCGCGCGGAGAGCGCGGTGACGGCGTTGCCCTCCTTCTCGTGCGCGGCGACCAGCTCGGCGAGGGTCGATCCGCGCAGCAGGGGCGTGTCCCCGCAGGTGAGGACGACCGTTCCGGAGAGCGTGACGTCCCGTCCCGCGAGGTCCTCGACCGCCATGCGCACGGCGTGTCCGGTGCCGTTCTGCTCCTGCTGGACCGCGGTGGTCGCCTCGGGGGCGACCTGCTCAAGGTGCTCGGCGACCCGCTCTCGCGCGTGGCCGACGACGACCACGGTGTGCTCGGGGGTGAGATCGCGGGCGGCGGCGAGCACGTGTCCGAGCATGCTGCGGCCACTGATCTCGTGGAGGACCTTGGGAAGTTTGGACTTCATTCGGGTGCCCTCGCCCGCCGCGAGGACGATGACGGCAGCCGGGCGGCTCACGCTCACTGAAGGAGACCCCTCGTGAATAGCTGGCGGTTGAACTGTCGGCTCACCCCTCGGCGACCCGACCCGCGTGCCGCACGGGCGGCCGTCGGATGATCCAGCGGCCGACATGGGAAGGATACATGCGCGTCACAGCCGCCTCACGGGGGTGTGGCGCTGCGAGCTGCGTGATTCGCGCGCGGGCGCCGCCGCCCAGGGGTTCCGGGCCGCCGTTCACGCCACCGCCCGGGGCCTCCCGGGCTCCTCGGCGGACTTCGGATGGACTGCTCCCGGACCAGGGCTCGAACCTGGACGATGGGGACCAAAACCCCACATGCTGCCGATTACATCATCCGGGAACGCACTGGGCGTGGCCTCGCCCCCCAGACGCTCGGCACCAACATAGCGCCTCCGCCGGGGGGCTTGCCAAACCTACGGGTTCGTAGGTTACGGTTACGTAGGAATAGGTTGGGCCGTCGGCCCGGGTGCCCCGTGCCCTGCGAACGCCGCCCTGACCTCGACACGACGTTTTCCTGACGAGGTGTGGAGACATGACCGCAGCGCCCGAGGCACCGATCGACATGCCCCCCAAACGCGAGGCGATCCCCGAGTACGAACCGGAGCCGCGCGGCAAGGCCGAGCGCTACACCGTCTTCGCCTTCGTGTTCATCCCGCTGCTCGCCCTGCTGGCCTCCGTGCCGTTCTTCTGGGGCTGGGGGCTGTCCCTCGTCGACGTCGCCATCGCCGCGGTCTTCTACGTGGTCAGCGGTCTGGGGATCACGGTCGGTTACCACCGGCACTTCACCCACGGGTCGTTCCGGGCCAAGCGCCCCCTGCGCATCGCGTTGGCGGTCGCGGGCAGCCTGGCCATCGAGGGCAGCGTCATCAAGTGGGTGGCCGACCACCGGCGCCACCACAAGTACGCGGACGCCGAGGGCGACCCGCACTCCCCCTGGCGCTTCGGCGACGACTGGAAGTCCGTGGCCAAGGGGCTGTACTACGCGCACATGGCGTGGATGTACCTGGACGAGAAGAAGACCTCGCCCCGCCGCTTCACCCCCGACCTGCTCAAGGACAAGGACGTCGTCCTCGTCGACAAGCTCTTCGTCCCGATCGTCCTCTTCTCGCTGGCCGCCCCGGCCGTCATCGGCGGTCTGGTCACCATGTCCTGGTGGGGCGCGGTCACCGCCTTCTTCTGGGCGAGCCTGGTGCGCGTCGCCCTGCTGCACCACGTCACCTGGTCGATCAACTCCATCTGCCACACCATCGGCGAGGAGAACTTCGAGGTCCGCGACCGCTCCCGCAACGTGTGGTGGCTGGCCATCCCGTCCTTCGGCGAGTCGTGGCACAACCTGCACCACGCCGACCCCACGTGCGCCCGCCACGGCGTGCTCAAGGGGCAGATCGACATCTCCGCCCGGATCATCTGGATCTTCGAGCGGTTCGGTTGGGCGACCAAGGTCCGCTGGCCGAACCCGGAACGACTCGCCGCCAAGCGGGTCAGCCTCTAGGATCAGTAGCCATCATGGGAGCAGCCGACAGCCAGCAGGGGACCCGCGTGCGCCGCAAGCGCATGACGGGCAAGGAGCGTCGGCAACAGCTTGTGGAGATCGGCCGGGAGCTGTTCGCCGAGCGTGGGTTCGACGCGACCTCCGTCGAGGAGATCGCCGCACGGGCCGGTGTGTCCAAGCCCGTGGTCTACGAGCACTTCGGCGGTAAGGAGGGCATCTACGCGGTCGTCGTCGACCGGGAGATGCGCACCCTCCTGGACATGATGGGCGAGGCCCTCACCGCCGACCACGCGCGCGACAAGATCGAGCGGGCGGCGCTGGCGCTACTGCGCTACGTCGAGGAGAACACCGTGGGTTTCCGGATTCTGACCCGGGACTCGCACGTGGCCTCCGGCACGGGCAGTTTCGCCAGCCTGATCAACGACATCGCCAGCCAGGTCGAGCACATCATGGTCGACGAGTTCGCCGAACGCGGTTACGACCCGGTGCTCGCCCCCATGTACGCGCAGGCGCTGGTGGGCATGTGGGCCCTGACCGGGCAGTGGTGGCTGGAGGTGCGCAAGCCCAAACGCGAGGTGGTCGCCGCGCACCTGGTCAACCTGGCCTGGAACGGACTCGCGCGCCTGGAGCCCAAACCGGGCCTGAACACGCGCGGACGCCGCTCGGGCTGACCCGCGGACGCGGACGTCGCCTGTGGGGCCGGTAGCTCTTACCGGCCCCACTATCTTGATGTCAAGAGATATGCTGTTCCCATGCGCGATGAGGTGGATGGGCTGATCGAGGCGTGGCGTGCCGAACGCCCGGACGTGGACGTGACGCCGCTGGAGGTGTTCAGCCGGGTCTCCCGGCTCGCACGCCACCTGGACCGCGCCCGGCGCACCGTCTTCACCGAGCACTCCCTGGAGCCGTGGGAGTTCGACGTCCTCGCCGAACTGCGCCGCTCCGGTCCGCCCTACGAACTCAGCCCCGGGCGCCTGCTCCGCGCCACCCTGGTGACCTCCGGGACCATGACCAACCGGGTCGACCGCCTGGCCGCCGCGGGCCTGGTCCGCCGTCGGCCCGACCCCGCCGACAAGCGCGGTGTGCTGGTCCGCCTCACGGAGCAGGGCACCGAACGTATCGACGCCGCCCTGGCCTCGCTCGTCCGATACGAGGAATCGCTCCTGGAACCCATGCCCGACGAGGACCGGGCGCGGCTCGCATCGTTACTGAGAAGCCTGCTCGCGCCCCTCGACAGGGAACCCTCTGGTCCGCAAAGCTAGTTACCGGGCGGTATCCGTCTCTCACCGGGAGACCGCTGTCTGGGCGCGAACCACATTCCAGGCATGGGTTGGAGAGAGCACAGTGAGATTCCGCTGGATCGCGGCCACGGCCGCC
>NZ_ANBC01000069.1 GCF_000341125.1 Nocardiopsis lucentensis DSM 44048
GAGCAGCGTTACTACCTGTCCTTGGGCGACTCCCTGACCGTGGGTGTGCAGCCCGACGAGAGCGGTATCCCCGGGGAGACCGCCGACGGGTACACCGACGTGCTGTACCGGGACCTGTACGACGCGGACTCGACGCTGAGCCACGAGCGGATGGGCTGCGGCGGCGAGGACACCACCACGTTCATCGCGGGCGGCCTGCCCCGCTGCGACGAGAGGTACGGGGGCCGGTCCCAGCTGGAGGCGGCGGAGGAGTTCCTCACCGGGCACCGAGGGGACGTCGAGCTGGTCACCCTCACCATCGGGGGCAACAACTTCACCGGGTGCGTGAGCGACCTGGAGGACCCGGAGGGCCCGGCGGTCGACACGGCCTGCGTGGACGACGGCCTGGAGCGGATCGGGACCGAGGTCCCCGAGATCGCCGACCGTCTGCGCGCGGCGGCGGGACCGCAGACCCAGATCATCGCGATGACCTACTACAACCCGTTCCTGGCCGCCCTGCTGCTGGAGGGCGGTGACGAAGGGGCGGAAGCGTCCGCGGCCCCGGTCAGCGCCGAGGCCCCACCCGCGGAGGACGGCGCGCAGGCCCCCGAGGACGACCTGGTCGCCTACGCCGCCGACGTCCTGGAGCGGATGAACGAGTCCCTGCGCGCCACCTACGAGGACGCCGGGGTCGATGTCGCCGACGTGGAGCGGGCCTTCGAGTCCTCGGACTTCGCGGTGCCCGCGGACAGTGCGACCGGCATGCCCACGAACGTGCAGCGGATCTGCGACCTGACCTGGATGTGCGACGTCGACCGGGGCCCGGACATCCACACCAACCGGGCGGGCGCCCAGGAGATCGCCACCGCCTTCGGCGAACTGGTCGATTGACGCGTCGGGGCGGGGCCGCGCGCCCCGCCCCCCGTACGGGCGACGCGGGTCAGGCGTGAAAGTCCGCCAGGTCGAGCCGGGCGATCCGTGCCGGGTCGGCGAGGATGTCGATCCTGGTGATCTGGTCGTCGACGACCGTGAAGCCCAGCACCGACACCGGCTGTCCGCCGACCGTGGCGACCACCCCGGCGGCCCCGTTGACCAGGGCGGGCCACGGCATGAGGTCGGTGGCGCGGCTCCGGTAGAGGAAGGCCCGTCCCGCCACCGCCCGGGCGCCCCGGACCGTGAGCGCGCCGCCGACCGCACCGGTGTCCGCGCACAGGACCACGTCCGGGTCGAGGACGGCCAGCAGCCCGTCGAAGTCGCCGTCGCGCGAGGCGCTCAGGAAGGCGTCGACGAGCTGGCGCTGGCGCACCGGTTCGGGTCCGGGGACCGGCGCCGCTCCCCGGACCCGCCGCCGGGCACGGCTCCCCCGC
>NZ_ANBC01000070.1 GCF_000341125.1 Nocardiopsis lucentensis DSM 44048
TTCGGTCCACGATCGGCGCGATCTCGTCGAAGGGCACTCCGAACATGTCGTGCAGGACGAACGCGAGCCGCTCCGCGGGGGTGAGGGACTCCAGCACCACGAGGAGGGCGGTCCCGACGGCGTCGGCGGTCAGCGCCCGATGTTCGGGGTTATCGCCGTCCACGCGGGCCACCACCGGGTCGGGCAGGTGTTCCTCCCACGCGGACTCACGCCGCGCGGCCCGGGAGCGGAGCAGGTCCAGGCAGACGCGGCTGACCACGGTCGTCAGCCATCCGCCCAGGTTGTCGATGTCCTCGTCCGCCGAACGGGCGAGCCGTAGCCAGGACTCCTGGACGGCGTCCTCGGCCTCGCTCATCGAGCCGAGCATCCGGTGGGCCACCGCCCTCAGGTGCCCTCGGTGCTCCTCGAAGCGGCGGGCCAGGAGTTCGTGCTCGGTCACGGTCGTGTCCTTCCTCGGGGGGGGTCACCACTGTGACGCGCGCGAGGCGGTGAACGTGACCGCGCGGGCCCGTTCGGAAGAAGTTCTCCGGCGGCGGTCACATCCGTCCGGCGCGATCCGTCAGGGGGGTGTCGGAGCGAACGAGCCGGGGCCGCGAACGGCGGCGCCGCAGACCACGCGAGGGAGAACCCCCATGACCGCACGTATGAAGAACCCCGCCGCCGTCCTGCCCAGCGCGATGAAGGGCATCGGCGGCCTGGTCCGGGCGATCGGCGAGGGCGGCCTCGAGCACGCCGTCCAGGAGCTGGTGGCGCTGCGGGCGAGCCAGGTCAACGGGTGCGCCGCCTGCGTCCACGGACACGTGGTGAACCTGCGCGGGGCCGGTGAGTCCGAGGAGCGGATCGCCTCGGTGGTGGCCTGGCGCGAGGCGCCCTTCTACACCGACGCCGAACGGGCCGCGCTGGCACTGGCGGAGTACGCCACCCGGATCGCCGACCAGAGCCGCGACCGGGTGCCGGACGAGGTCTGGGACGAGGCCGCCGACCACTTCGACGAGCGGGAGCTGTCCGCCCTCATCCTCACGATCGGCCTGACCAACATGTTCAACAGGATCAACGTCACCATCCAGGAGCCCGCGGGCACCACCTGGGGCTGAGCGGGGACCGGACGCGGCGGGGCCCGGCGGACGTCCACCGGGCCCGTGCCCCAGGGGTCACCGTTCGGGCGCCCTGACACGGTCAGTCGCCGACCAGCTCGGCCTGGGCCAGCCAGACCTCCTCCAACTCGTCCCGCTCGGCCGCCAGGGCCTTGGCCTCGGCGTCCAGCTCGGCCAGCCGGGTGTAGTCCTCGGCCGCGGCGGCCATCAGCTCGTGCAGCTCGGCCTCGCGTTTGGCGATCCGGTCCATCCGCCGCTCGACCCGCTGCATCTCCTTCTGGGCGGCGCGCCGCTCGGCCGGTGAGACCGCGGGCTCCTCCTTCGGGGCCGTGGCCCCCTCCGAGGCGCCGGCCGGGACGGAGGGCCGCTCCGCGCTGGCGGCGCGGCGCTCCAGGTACTCGTCGACACCGCCGGGCAGGAAGGCCAGGGTGCCGTCGCCCATGAGGGCCAGCACGCGGTCGGTGATCCGCTCCAGGAAGTACCGGTCGTGACTGACCAGCACCAGGGAGCCGGGCCAGCCGTCGAGGAGGTCCTCCAACTCGGTGAGGGTCTCGATGTCCAGGTCGTTGGTGGGCTCGTCCAGCAGGAGCACGTTGGGCTCGTCCATGAGCAGGCGCAGCAGCTGGAGGCGGCGCCGTTCACCGCCGGACAGGTCGCCGATCGGGGTCCACTGGCGCTCGCCCCGGAAGCCGAAGCGCTCCAGCATCTGGCTGGCGGTGTAGTCGCGCTTGCCGATGGTGACGTGTTCGCGCACGTCCATGACGGCCTGGAGCGGACGCGCCTCGGGGTCGAGCTCGGCGATGTTCTGGGACAGGTGGGCCAGCCGGACGGTCTTTCCGGTGCGCACCGAACCGGAGTCGGGTTCGCGCTCGCCGCCGAGGATCCGGAGCAGGGTCGACTTGCCCGCGCCGTTGACGCCGACCAGGCCGACCCGGTCGCCGGGGCCGAGCTGCCAGGTGAGAGCGTCCAGCAGGAGGCGGTCGGGCACGGAGGCCGACACGTTCTTGAGGTCGACGACGGTCTTGCCGAGCCGGGAGCTGGCGAACCGGACGAGTTCGACGGTGTCGCGGACCGGCGGTTCGTCGGCGATGAGCTGGTTGGCCGCCTCGATGCGGAACTTGGGCTTGGACGTACGCGCGGGGGCTCCCCGGCGCAGCCAGGCCAGCTCCTTGCGCATGAGGTTCTGGCGGCGCTCCTCGGCGGCCGCGGCCAGGCGTTCGCGCTCGGCCTTGGCGAGGACGTAGGCGGCGTAGCCCCCCTCGTAGCGTTCGACCGCGCCGCGCCCGACCTCCCACGTGCGGGTGGTGACGGCGTCCAGGAACCAGCGGTCGTGGGTGACGACCACGAGCGACTCCGGACGGCCGGTGAGGTGCTGGGCGAGCCAGGCGATGCCCTCGATGTCCAGGTGGTTGGTGGGCTCGTCGAGGACGATGAGGTCATGGTCGTCCACGAGCAGGCGCGCCAGCGCGGACCGGCGGCGCTCGCCGCCGGACAGGCCGGACATGTCGGTGTCCAGGTCCCAGCCACCGAGCAGACCGCGCAGGATGTCGCGGATGCGGGCGTCACCGGCCCACTCGTGCTCGGCGCGGTCGCCCAGCACGAAGGCGCCGACCGTGGTGTCGGGGAAGTCGTCCCGCTGGTGGAGGAACCCGGTCCTCAGGCCGCGGTTGTGCACGACCCGGCCGGAGTCGGGTTCGGTGCGTCCGGAGAGCACCGAGATCAGGGTGGACTTGCCGCCGCCGTTGCGGCCGACGACGCCGATGCGTTCACCCTCGTCCACGCCGAGGGACACCTTGTCGAGGAGTACGAGCGGCCCGTAGGCCAGGGACACGTCCTGGAGATTGACCAGATTCGTCAACGGCCCGCCGTCCCTAGGACGTGTACCGCGGACACATACCCTGCTGCGCGGCGCCCCGGCACAACTCTCGCTGCGTTCTCATCAGTCGACAGCCAACCCCGGGCTGGCTCCTTCTTCGGCCTTGCGAGAGCCGCACCGGAGACGCCGCTCGCGACGGGCAGCATCCACGGCACACGCCCTAGCACATTGATGCTCACCTGGTCTGACTTCCTCTCCGTACTGCGAGAACACTGCTGCGGGGGCCACGGCGGAACCTCGCCGCCCGTGATCGGTCGCGGGCGCGCGCCGACGTCGTGCCGGTCCCGGCACGGTGCGCGCGACTCACCGGGACACCCCGACGGCCCACACTAGGCCCTGTGGCGGACCCGTGGGACAGGGCCGGTGTCCGGCCCGCCACCAACAACCCGCGCCGCCCCCGGCCTGTTCCCGGCCCAACCGACCTCGGCCTCAGGACCGTGGGGACGCAGGGCGCCGTGCCTCACACGAGGAAGAACTCCCTGGCCGCCTTCGCGATGCCCTCGGTGTCGAGTCCGTGGGCGCGCGCGTGCTGTGCCGGGGTCCCGTAGGCGCGCAGTTCCGCGTCACGTGCCACCCCCAGGCCCAGCTGGCGGTGGCGGCGGTCCGCGAGGGCGGCGGAGACCTCGTGGGCGGAGGTGCCGCTCAGGTAGGGCTCGACCACCAGCACGTCCGCGTTGCCCGCCGCGCCGACCAGGGCGCTCAACCCCTCACGGTCGAAGGGCCGCACGGTCGCGGTGTAGGCGACGGTGACGTCCAGCCCGGCGGTGGCCTCCAGGACCGGGTCGAGCATCGGACCGACCGCCAGAACCACCCCCGCCGAACGGGGCGACCCCGTGCGCACGACGGTCAGCCCGCCCGACACGGGCAGTGGCGACCGGTTGGCGGTTCCGGACAGCCGCACGTACACCCGGTCGTTCCCGGGGATCGCCGCCCTGAGCGCGTCGCGGACCTCGTCCGGGTGTCCGGGCACGTACACGGTCCACCCCGGGAGGGTGTCCAGGAGCGCCACGTCACCGGGCGCCTGGTGGGTGCGTCCCTCGACCGAGGCGTCGTAGGAGCCGCCGATGCTCACCAGTACCGCACCGGTCCCCTGGTGTCCGAAGTCCAGCTTGATCTGCTCGAACGGCCGCTCGACGAGGAAGGGCGCGTAGGTGTGCGCGATCGGGCGCATGCCGGCCAGGGCGAGGCCGCCCGCCACGCCGATCATGGCCTGTTCACGGATGCCGACGTTGATCACGCGGCCCGGGTGCCGGACGGCGGCCCGCCGGAACCCGTCGACGGAGATCTCGGCGAGGACGACGGCGGTGCGGGGGTCCTCGGTGAGGGCGGCGTTGACGGTCTCGACGAAGGTCTCACGCATGGCGGTGTTCCTAACGCTTGGAGCGGACGCGGGCGATGACGGCCAGTGGGTGGCCCGGGTGGGGCGCGGTGAGGGCGGTGTGCAGGGCGTCGTGGTCATGCCCGTCGACCTCGCGGGAGATCCAGCCCTCGGTCTCGAACCTGGTGCCGATCCCCTCCGGCCAGCCGTGGGCGCTGGAGCGGTTGTCCACCACCACCGTGGTGAGCTCCTCGACCCGCAGCCGCCCGGCCACGGTGATCGCCTCGTGGTTGCTGCCCTCGTCGAGTTCACCGTCGCCGACGAGCACGACCGTGCGGGGCGGTGCGCCGTCGGGGCGGCGCACGTCCCGGGCGCGCAGTCCGAGGGCGGTGCCCAGTGCGAGCGGCAGCCCGTGGCCGAGCGAACCGCTACCGATTTCAGCTCCGGGCACGAGCACGCGGTCGGGGTGGTGGCCGAGCGGTGAGTCGAACGCCCTCCATCCACGCAGGGTGGGCACGTCGAGGAAGCCCTTGGCGGCGAGAACGGCGTAGAAGGCGACCGGCCCGTGCCCCTTGGACAGCAGGAAACGGTCTCGTGCGGGGTGCTCGGCGGTCTCCGGGGTGACGGCCAGGACACGGTCGTAGAGCACCCACAGGACGTCGAGGGTGGAGTTGGCGGCGCCCTTGTGCTTCTCGTCGCCCTCCATGAGGCCGATGAGCACGGGCAGGTCGGCGTAGCGCGAGAGAGTGGCTGCGGTCGTCATGCACCCCAGTCTTCGACCTCAACAAGGGTTGAGGTCAATGGCGAGGCGCGGGCCCGGACCGCGATTCATCAAGTGATGTGCGTCACACCACAGTCGCGCCGAGGACGTCCCCCGAGCCGGCCGGAACGCACGAGTCCGCCCCGGCGGCCTCCAGCGCGCGCACCACCTCGGCCTCGATCCCGCCCGCCTTCGGGGAGTCCTCGTCGCCCACCAGGAACGCGCACGTCGGCCCGGAGCCGGACACCAGGGCCCCCAGCGCGCCCGCCTCCCGGCCCGCCGCCAGAACGCGCGCCAGATCCGGCCGCAGCGACAGCGCGGCCCGCTCCAGGTCGTTGGTGAGCGCGGCGCCCAGCGACGCGGCGTCCCCGGACGCGAGCGCCTCCTCCATCGCGGGCGAGGGGCGCGGCGCGGGCGCGTCGGGCCGCAACCGGTCGTACTCCCCGAACACCCTGGCCGTGGACAGGCCCCGCGACGAGAGCGCGAACACCCACCGGTACCGGCCGGGCGCGACCAGGGGCTCCAGGATCTCTCCCCGCCCCGTCCCCACGGCGGTACCGCCCATCAACGGGAAGGGCACGTCGCTGCCCAGGCGTGCGGCCAGGTCCATGAGGTCCGTCTGGGGCAGACCGCAGCCCCACAGCCGGTCGCAGGCCACCAGGGCCGCCGCCGCGTCGGCGCTGCCGCCCGCCATGCCCCCGGCCACCGGGATCCGCTTGTCGAGGTGGATTTCGACGGGAGACCCCTTGCCGGTCTCCTCGGCCAGGAGGGCCGCCGCGCGCGCGGCGAGATTCGTGGCGTCGAGCGGAACCCCGGCCAGGTCCACGCGCGTCCCACCGGATGCCGTGAGCGTCGCGAGTCCGAAGTCCTGACGCGGAGGGGCCTCCTTGACGGTAACCTCGTCGAACAACGAGACGGCGTGGAACACGTTGACGAGGGCGTGGAACCCGTCCTCACGTCTGGGTCCCACCGCCAACTGGAGGTTCACCTTCGCGGGGACCCGCACGGTTACGGTGGTACTAACGGTCACGAGTCCCCAATCGTAAAGGAACCCCCTACCTTGCGTGAACACATGCCCCGGCCGGGGAAGCAGTGTGTCTCGCGCCCGTCGCCGACGGGATCACACCCGTCGGCGCGAACCAGGGGCTCCGATCGGGGATCAGTCATCACTGTCATGTCAGATACCGCCCTTCCCCCGAACGATCCGAAACGTCGCACGGGTGGGAATCAGGGCACAAACACCGCTACCTTGGGGCGAGGCGGAGTTTGGACACCGTCGGGGAGGGTCGCTTGCCGTCGGATGGGCTCCCGAAGAACCTGGAACCGCTGGCAGCCGGAGATCCGGCCACCATCGGTCCCTACGTGCTGTCCGGGAAGCTGGGTAGCGGCGGCATGGGCACCGTCTACCTGGGCAGTACCGCGGAGAGGAACAACCAGGTAGCGATCAAGGTCATCCGCCCGGAACTCGCCTTCGACGAGGCGACACGGGCACGTTTTCGCGACGAGATGGAGAACGCCCGCAAGGTCGCCTCCTTCTGCACGGCCAAGGTCCTCGACCACGGGACGTTCGAGAACCGTCCCTACATGGTCACCGAGTACATCGCCGGAACCGCTCTGGCCGAGCACATCGCCGAGAACGGGCCGCTGGACTCCTCGACCCTGCACGGGTTCGCCCTGGGCGTGGCCGCGGCGCTGGCGGCCATCCACCGCACCGGGCTCGTCCACCGCGACCTCAAGCCCGCGAACGTGCTGCTGTCGCTCTCCGGGCCCCGCGTGATCGACTTCGGCATCGCCCGGGCGATGAACACCGCGACCAACCACACCCAGACCGGCATCGTCATGGGCAGTCCCGGCTGGATGGCGCCCGAACAGCTGCTGGAGGAACAGGTCACCACCTCGGCGGACATCTTCGCCTGGGGCTGTCTGGTGGCCTTCGCGGGCAACGGGACCCACCCGTTCGGCAACGGCGACGCCATGACCCTGGGCAAGCGCGTGCTCTTCGCCGAACCGCAGATCGGGAACCTGGACAGCCCGCTGGACCGGCTCGTCCTGCGCGCCCTGGCCAAGGAGCCGGCGCGCCGCCCGACCGCCCAGGATCTGCTCCTGGAGCTCGCCGGCGGCGAGGACAACTCCAACCCGAACGACATGGTCTCCCACGCCCTGCACCAGTCGTGGCGGCCGAACCTGCCTCCCATGCCGCCCGGCGGCCCGCAGCCGGGGATGCGCCCCGCCCAGCAGACCATGACGGGCATGCGGCCCCCGCCGCCCCCGCCCGGCCGCTACCAGGCCGGCCCGGTGCCGCCCCCGGCCCACCAGACCGGCACCTTCCCCCGGCCGCAGGCGCCGCCCCCGGCCGCGCGCCCCGCCGGGGCGCGCCCGTCCGGTCCGCCCCCGGGCAACCAGAACGCGCCGCGCCGCCCCGCGCCCGCGCAGCCGCACCCGGCCTCGACCGGTCCGATCCCGATGGCGCCGTCCGCCGAGCAGCAGGGGGCGCGCCCCGGACCGCAGCCCTACGTCCCACCGGTCCCGCCGCCCCCGCACCGACCCGCCGCGCCCAACCGGCGCAAGGGGATCGTCCTGGGTCTGGCGGCGGCCGTGGCGGCCGTCCTCATCGCCGTCGCGGTCCTGCTGGCCGTGCTGTCCACGGTGAACGGCAGCGCGCCCTGGGCGGACGCCGACGCGGACGGTGACTCCGGCCAGGAGCAGTCCGGCGCCCAGCAGCCCGCACCCGAGGACGAGGACAAGTCGGAGGACGCCGAGGACAGGGAGGAGACCTCCGAGGACGCCGTACCCGGAGACGCTCCGGTCCGGTCAGCCGACGGCATGGTCGAGTACGAGATCGAGGACGTCGACTGCGACCGCACACGCGACGAGTACTTCCCCCGTTCGGAAATCGAGGGCGGCCGGTACTGCTTCGTGGGGTTGAGGATGACCAACCTCGGCGACGAGCAGCTGCGCTTCCTCTCCGACCAGCAGTACCTTCTGGTCGAGGGCGGGGTCAGCCCCTATCCGGCGGAGAGCCCGACGCCCCTGGAGGGCGACACGGACGGGCTGTGGGCCCAGGGCGGAATCCCTCCCCGCGCCACCGTCGGCGGTGAACTGGCCTTCATCATCGAGGAGGGCGAACGGCCGACCACCGTGCAGCTGACGCACCGGTCCGGTCTGGACCGAACGCAGATCTCGATCGAGCACCTGGTGGACTGACTCCCGGGGGCGCGTTCAGCGACCGGACCCTTTCACCTCTACACGACTATTCCACAGTCAAAGGTTGAATAACCATCGACATAAAACACGAATAAACCTTTGATCAATTCATGCATGGCCAGGTATGGCCAAATTTAACCCTTGACGAAAGTCGGAGAGAACGAAAGACTCACCGACGCATAACGAAAGGGTTAACCATCGTGAATATTCGCAACAAACTGGCCCGTGGCATTGCCGCCGTGGCGGCCGCCTGTATGGNGCGAGTTCCGCCAGCGCGCAGACCGCCCCGTCCGCGCAGCAGCCCCAGCAGGCCGTCGAGGTCCAGCTGTCGGAAGAGCAGATGGAGGCCCTCGTGGCAGCCGCCTGTTCAGGACCGCGCAAACCCTACAAGTCCGGCAGCAACATCAAGGCCTCCTACTCCGGATGCAACTACGGAGGCCAGTGGAGATTCGTCCTTCAGCGCCACCGGTGGTGGGGGTGGACCGACATGACGAGCGCTTCCATGAGCCCCTCCAGCCAAACGCTCTCGGCCAGTTGCTCCGGGTCCGGTAACCACAACTACCGTTCCGTCTTCCGGTACAGCAACAAGATCACCGCGACCAGCTCCAGCTACCGCGTGACCTGCTGACAACAGATTCCGACCGAGGAATTCCCATGACCGCTCCAGCCTGAGCGGTCATGGGAATCCCGCCACGGCCCCCTCTTATCGGAGTTTCACCGCGGCCTGACGCGAACGGGCCCGGTACTCGCTGGACCAGCGCGTACCGGGCCCGCCGTGCCGTTCCCGGTCCTGCGCTCCGCTTCGGACCGTGTTCGGGCACCGCCTGGGGAACCGTTCCAGGAAAAGGACCCGGCCCCTACTCCCACTCGATGGTGCCCGGGGGCTTGCTGGTCACGTCCAGCGTCACCCGGTTGATCTCGCGCACCTCGTTGGTGATCCGGTTGGAGATACGGGCGAGCACGTCGTAGGGCACGCGCGACCAGTCGGCGGTCATCGCGTCCTCGCTGCTGACCGGGCGCAGTACCACGGGGTGGCCGTAGGTTCGGCCGTCGCCCTGGACACCGACCGAGCGGACGTCGGCCAGGAGCACGACCGGGCACTGCCAGATGTCACGGTCCAGTCCGGCGCGGGTGAGCTCCTCGCGGGCGATGGCGTCGGCCTCGCGCAGGACCTCCAGGCGCTCACGGGTCACCTCGCCGATGATCCGGATGCCGAGGCCGGGCCCCGGGAACGGCTGGCGCCACACCATCTCGGAGGGCAGGCCCAGCTCTTCGCCGACCTTGCGCACCTCGTCCTTGAACAGCTCGCGCAGCGGCTCGACCAGGGTGAACTGGAGGTCGTCGGGCAGTCCGCCGACGTTGTGGTGCGACTTGATGTTCGCGGTGCCGGTGCCGCCGCCGGACTCCACGACGTCCGGGTAGAGCGTGCCCTGGACGAGGAACTCGACCTCGGCTCCGTGCTCGCCGCTCTCGACGACGATCTCGCGGGCCGCCTGCTCGAACACGCGGATGAACTCGCGGCCGATGATCTTGCGCTTCTCCTCCGGGTCGGTGACCCCGGACAGCGCCGTCAGGAACCGGTCCTCGGCGTCGACGACCTTCAGGCTCACGCCGGTGACCGCGACGAAGTCCTTCTCGACCTGCTCGGCCTCGCCCTTGCGCAGCAGACCGTGGTCGACGAACACACAGGTGAGCTGGTCACCGACGGCCCGCTGCACCAGGGCGCCGGCCACGGCGGAGTCCACGCCGCCGCTCAGCCCGCAGATGACGCGCTTGTCGCCGATCTCCTCGCGGATGCGCTCCAGCTGCTCCTCGACGATGTTGACCATCGTCCACGTGGGGCGGCAGCCCGCGCCCTCGTACAGGAAGCGGCGCAGGACGTCCTGGCCGTGCTCGGTGTGCATGACCTCGGGGTGGAACTGCACGCCGAAGAGGCGGCGTTCGGTGTCCTCGAAGGCGGCGACCGGGGCTCCGGCGGTGCTGGCGGTGGTCCGGAAGCCCTCGGGCGCGCGGACCACGGAGTCGCCGTGCGACATCCACACCAGGAGGTCCTCGGGCACGCCCTCGAAGAGGAGGGAGTCCGTCACGGCGGACAGCTCGGTGCGGCCGAACTCGCTCAGGTCGGTCCGGTCGACCGTGCCGCCCAGGGCACGGGTCATGGCCTGGAAGCCGTAGCAGATGCCGAAGGTGGGCACCCCGGTCTCGAAGAGTTCGGCGCCCACGTTGGGGGCGCCCTCCGCGTAGACCGATGAGGGGCCACCGGACAGGATGATGGCCTTGGGGTTCTTCGCGAGCATCTCCTCGACCGGCATGGTCGAGGGCACGATCTCGCTGTGCACGTGGCATTCCCGCACACGCCGTGCGATCAGCTGCGCGTACTGCGCGCCGAAGTCCACGACGAGGACGGTGTCGAACGTGCTGTCAGCACCAACGGACACGACGGAGGACCTTCCGCAGAAGTACAGGGATATACGCCCAGTCTAGGGCGTGTTCCGCGCGTTCGGCTTGGTGGGAAGCTCCGACCGGGTGTGCTCCCCCACATCTGGGCGCGGCGAGGGGCGTACGGGGTCCTGCAAGACGAGGCAAGCCGCCAGCGAGGAACGAGCCAGGCGAAGGCGACGACGAAGAATCCCGGTTCTCCACGCCCCGAGCCCCGGCCGAGCCCGCGAGGCCGCATCAACACAGAGGGGCGTACCGGGTTCTGCAGGAGGAGCCGAGACGCCGGCGAGGAACGAGCCAGGCGAAGGCGACGACGAAGAATCCCGGTTCTCCACGCCCCGAGCCCCGGCCGAGCCCGCGAGGCCGCATCAACACAGAGGGGCGTACCGGGTTCTGCAGGAGGAGCCGAGACGCCGGCGAGGAACGAGCCAGGCGAAGGCGACGACGAAGAAACCCGGTTCTCCACGCCCCGAGCCCCGGCCGAGCCCGCGAGGCCGCATCAACACAGAGGGGCGTACGGGGTCCCGCAAGACGAGGCAAGCCGCCAGCGAGGAACGAGCGACAGGCGCCGCCGAGGATGAAGGACCCCGTTCCCCACGCCCCGAGCCCCGGCCGAGCCCGCGAAGAGCACGCCTCAGCCAGCGAAGCCCCTCGGGTTGGCGCTCTGCCAGCGCCAGGCGTCGGCGCACGCGTCGTCGACCGTGCGCACGGCCTTCCAGTCCAGGTCGCGCGCGGCGGCCGACGGGTCGGCGTAGCAGACGGCGATGTCGCCGGGGCGGCGGCCGACCACCTCGTACGGGATGGTGGCACCGGTCGCCCGTTCGAAGGCGCGGATGCTCTCCAGGACCGACGTCCCGTGTCCGGTGCCCAGGTTGTACGTGCGCCACCCCGGGGCGTCGGCCAGGTGGGCGAGTGCGGCGAGGTGGCCGCGCGCCAGGTCCACGACGTGCAGGTAGTCACGCACGCCGGTGCCGTCGGGGGTGTCGTAGTCGTCGCCGAAGACCTGGAGGCGCTCGCGCCGCCCGGCGGCGACCTGCGCGATGTACGGGAACAGGTTGTTGGGCACGCCCTGGGGGTCCTCCCCGATCAGGCCGCTGGGGTGCGCGCCGACGGGGTTGAAGTACCGCAGCGCGACGACCCGCCAGCGGGGGTCGGCGGCGGTCAGGTCGCGCAGGACCTGCTCGGCGAAGAGCTTGGTGGCGCCGTAGGGGTTGGTGACACTGAGCGCGCCGTCCTCGGTGATCGGGGTCCGCTCGGGATCGCCGTAGACCGTGGCGGAGGAGCTGAAGACCAGGTCGCGGACACCGTGTTCGTCCATCGCCTCGGCCAGGGTGAGCAGGGCGTCCAGGTTGTTGCGGTAGTAGCGCAGCGGCTGTTCGACGGACTCGCCGACGGCCTTGAGCCCGGCGAGGTGGATGACGGCGTCGACGTCGTGTTCGCCCAGGACGCGGCGCAGAGCGGCCGGGTCGGTGCAGTCGGCGCGGTGGAACGTGACGGCGCGGCCGGTGATCCGCTCGACCCGCCGCAGCGCCTCCCCGTGGCTGTTGACCAGGGGGTCCAGGACCACGACGTCGTGCCCGGCGTCGAGGAGTTCGACGGCGGTGTGCGTGCCGATGTACCCGGCGCCGCCGGTGAGGAGTACGTGCATCTCTCGCTTCCCCAGGGTCGAGGTCCGTCCGCCGCTTCGCGGACGCCCCCAGGATAGGCGCCGTTCGGACGCGCTCCGGGCTCCCCGGGGCACGGCTCGGGGGAGGGACCGCGCCGGCTCCCTCCCCCGGTGACCGGGTGGCGCGCCCGCGTCGGCGCGCCGTGCCGCCGCTACCCGCGGCCCCCGCGGATGTCGAGGTACAGCACCTGCGGGTCGTGGTCGCTGACCTGGTCGTGGAACTCGGAGTTGATCCGCACGACCTCGTAGTCCATCCGGCCCGCCAGCGCGGCGTTGAACAGGATGTGGTCGAGTGCCTGCGAGTTGCCGTCGAAGACGTAGTTGTACCGCTCGTTCTCGGGCAGGTCCGACATCGGGTTGGTGAGCGGCCCGTCCCCGGTGAGGATGTCCAGGGTCGGTGAGAACGGGAAGTCGTTCAGGTCGCCCATGACCACGACGTTGGCGTCCGGGTCCACCGCGAACAGTTCGTCGGTGAACTCCCTGACCAGGCGCGCCTGCGCGTTGCGCTGGACCTCGCTCGACCGCTCGGGCGGCTGGACGACCCCGTGCAGGGACTGGTCCCCGCCCTTGGAGTTGAAGTGGTTGGTCACCACGAACAGGTCCCGCCCGCGCACGCGGAAGTGGCCCACGAGCGGCTTGCGGCTGGAGTCCCACGCCTCGTCCTCGGGGGAGATGCGGCCCGGGGAGACGCTGAGCTCGGGTCCGCGCGGCCCCTCCAGGACCTCGACGCCGGTGGTGGCGTCGGGCTCCCCGGCGTCGATGAAGCGGACGTGCTGGGGGTCGAAGAGGAAGACGTTGCGGATGTTGCCGCCCGGCTGGCCGCCGTCCTGACCGTCCTCGGGGCTGATCTGGCGCCAGGCGTAGCGCGGTCCGCCCTGCGCGTGGATGGCGCGGGTCAGGCGGCGGAGTGTGAGGTCGGCGTCCACGGTGCCGTCGTTGACGGGGCCGTTGTCGTCCTGGATCTCCTCCAGGCCGATGATGTCCGGGGAGCCCAGGTAGTCGACGATGCCCCGGGCGAGTTCGTCGAACTTGGCCTGGTCGTCCGCGCCGTCGAGGTTCTCGACGTTGTACGTGGCGATGGTGTTCTCGTAGGGGGCTGCCGCCCGGGCGGGCACGCGCTCCAGGTCGCCCCCGACGATCTCGCCCAGCGTGGTGGCGCGGATGAGGAAGCCGCCGAACCGGCTGTAGTAGAGCGGCCCCTCGGTGACGCCGGTGAGCGTGTCGCCCACGTTGGCCCGCGGGAAGGGGTGGGTGTCGCGGTCGAGCAGGGACTCGATCTTGATCCGGCCCGGGTTGGGCTCGTCGTAGGAGCTGTAGAGCGTTCCCCCGTTGACCGTGGCGTCGCGGCCGTCGGGGTCGGTGGTCACCCACAGCGCCGAGTAGGGGTCGGTCTCACCGATGACGGGCGCGTCCTCCACCCGGACGAGCATGTGCTCGTGGGCGGCCCAGAAGTCGAGGGCGTAGGTGCCGGGGCGCAGGTCGAGGTCGGAGATGTCGCCGCCGTGGTCGGGGGCGTACTCGTCGGGGACCGCGTCGGCGTCGAGCAGCACCGACCCGGGCAGGTCGGCGCCGGACGAGACGGTGGTCCAGCTCGCCCCGGCGAGCTGGGTGATGGTGTGCGCGTCGGTCTGGGGTCGGTACTCGCTGACGCGGCCCCCGACCAGGACCTCGTCGCCGACGGCCACGTCGGGGGTGGTGGAGCCGGTGAAGACGAAGAGCGCCTCGCTGGTGCGCGGGTCGTCGTCGCCCTCGGGGTCCTGGAACCAGAAGCCCTGCGCGGAACCGAAGCGGTTGACCGCGGTGACGACGCCCGGGACGCCGCTGACCCGCCGACCCTCGTGGGGGGAGGTGCGGGTGGTGCCCTGGACATCGTGGACGCGCAGGTCGCCGGGCTCGCCCGGGTCGGGGTCCCCTCCGCCGTCGCCGGGGGTCTCCCCGGCCGCGTTGGTGGGGGTGGGGGGACCGGACGTGAGGTCGGCGGCGTTGTTTCCGGTGTCGGTGAAGGCGTCGTCGCGGGCGGCGGAGGCGGTGTTGCTCAGCCGCGCGGCCGGGGCGCCCTCGAAGACGACGGCGTCGCCGTAGCCGACGACGTCGACGACCCCCTCCTCCTCGGCGCACTCGACGGCGGTGCGGCAGGTGACGGGGTCGGTGCCCCGGACCAGGAGGACCGCGCCCGAGCGGGCGGACATGGCGGTGCCGCCGGTGGCGTCGGGGGCGGGCAGGTCGACGCTGCCGCCCGACCCCTGGCCCTGGCGGACCAGGTAGTGGCCCCCGGCGTCGACGGATCCGGACAGCTCGGTGACCTGGGCGCGGGTGCCGGAGCTCGGGCTGGCGGGGAGGTACTGCACGCTCCAGCCGTCGAGCGTGACGGCGGTGTCGGTGGGGTTGCCCAGTTCGACGAAGTCGTGGCGCAGCTCGGCTCCGCTGTTGCCGCCACCGCCGTAGACCTCGCTGATGACGGGTGTGGTGGG
>NZ_ANBC01000071.1 GCF_000341125.1 Nocardiopsis lucentensis DSM 44048
GCGGAGGTCGACGCGAGCACGCGTCTCGCCGGCGTTCTGGAAGGGGTTGGGGACACGCCTTCTCCGTATGTGTGGGGGTTTGAGGGGGTATTCGGGGTTTGTCGGCCTTGTGGGCGTGCACATCATCACCCCCGCGCATGACCGTCCGGAAGAGCGGACGTGAAAAGGAGGCGACGCACAACCCGGTTTGGTGGGATGTGACGACAAGTCAGCCTGCCATTTATCGTGCGATCCTCCGAATCCGGGGCGCTCCCCAGCGCCCCGGACACGCGAAGGCCCCGCCCGGATCGGGCGGGGCCGTGCCGTGCCCTCTTGGTCCTTCCGCTTCGCTTCGGCCCGTGTTCGGGCGCCCCGGACTCCCTCAGCGGTGTCCTGGCCTCACAACCGCGGGTCGACCGGCTCCGACTCCAGGGCCAGGACCGCGAACACCGCCTCGTGCACCCGCCACAGCGGTTCGCCCCGGGCGTGCCGCGCCAGCGCCTCCAGCCCCAGCTTGTGCTCGCGCATCGCCAGCCCCGTCTTGCGGCCCAGCGAACGGCGCTCCTTGAGCGCCTCCAGCCGCTCCGGTTCGGTGTAGTCGGGGCCGTAGATGATCCGCAGGTAGTCCGGGCCGCGCACCTTCAGTCCCGGCTGGGCCAGGCCCTTGCGCGCCCGCGCCCGGGCGCCGAGCACCGGCTTGACCACCATGCCCTCACCGCCCGCCGACACGAGCTCCCGCCACCAGCCGACGGCCGCGGCGCACGCGTCCGGGTCGGTGGTGTCCACGACCAGGTAGCGGGTGGAGCGCACCAGACCGCTCACCTCCGCGAGCCGTTCGGCGACCCCCATGTGCCACAGGTGGTCGGCGTCGGTGTACTCCCGTCCCTCGGAGGCCAGCACCATGAACGGCGCGTACTGGAGCCCCGCGGCGCCGTCGGTGTCCCAGGAGTAGCGCCGGTACACCCGGCTGAACTCCTCCATCTGCCCGGTCCGGCGCTCCACGGTCGCGGCCAGGTCGGCCACGTCCACGCCGCGC
>NZ_ANBC01000072.1:0-6571 GCF_000341125.1 Nocardiopsis lucentensis DSM 44048
GCGCGCGGCGGCGCCCACCGACGCGTACTGCTCGCGGATCAGCGACCGGGCCTTGGCCGACCACGGCAGCATCTCCCCGTCCAGGGCCACCCAGTCCGTGCCGAGCCGGTCCCACAGTCCGGCCGCGCCGACCGCCTCGCGCAGCTGGTCGACCACCTCCGCCTGGAGCGCGGGGTCGGCGAAGAAGGGGCGCCCGGTCCGGGTGTGGACGGTCCCCAGCTCCCCCGGGACGAACCGCCGTTCGGCCGCCGCCTCGTCCCGGCACAGCACCGCGACCGCGCGCGAGCCCATGTGCTTCTCCTCGCACACGACCTGGCCGATCCCCGAGCCCCGGTAGGAGGTGAACGCCTCCGCCGGGTGCTCCAGCAGGCCGGGCTCGGCGGCCGTGGGCGCCGGGGCCATGGTCGGCGGCAGGTACAGCAGCCAGCGCGGGTCGACCGCGAACCGGCTCATCACCTCCAGCGCCGCGAGGGTGCTGCCGCCGTCGGCGCGTACCGCGCCGTGTTCGGTGTCCACGTGCGTTCCGGAGCGAAAGTCGCCGACGCCCACGTCGGTGATGTCCAGGGTGTGCTTCGACCGGGCCTCGTCGGCCGCCCCGCCGCCGGGCGTCTCCGGCACGAGCGGCCTGGTCGGCTCGTACCACACGCGGTGCGCCGCCACGTCGACCAGCTCGCGCTCCGGATAGCGCAGCGCGGTGAGCCGACCGCCGAACACACAGCCGGTGTCCAGGCAGATCGTGTTGTTGAGCCACTCCGCCTTGTGCGTGGGCACGTGTCCGTACACCACGGCGGCCCGGCCACGGTAGTCGCGCGCCCACGGCAGGCGGACCGGGAGACCGTACTCGTCGGTCTCGCCGGTCGTGTCTCCGTACAGGGCGAAGGAGCGCACCCGGCCGGAGGCGCGCCCGTGGTACTCCTCCTTCAGTCCGGCGTGCGCGACGACCAGCCGCCCCTCGTCCAGGACGAGGTGGCTCACCAGTCCGCCGCAGAACTCCAGCACGCGCGCTCGGAACTCCTCGCTCTCGCGGCCGAGCTGCTCCATGGTCTCGGCCAGACCGTGTGTGAGCTGTGCCTTGGCGCCCTTGAGCACGCGCACGAGCTTGTTCTCGTGGTTGCCCGGCACGCACAGGGCGTCGCCGTCGGCGACCATGCCCATGGCCAGCCGCAGCACGCCCGGGCTGTCGGGGCCCCGGTCGACCAGGTCGCCCACGAACACGGCGGTGCGGCCCTGCGGATGGCGGGCGCCGACCGGTCGGCCCTCGTCGTCGCGGGTGAGCGCGTAGCCGAGATCGCCGAGCAGTTCCTCCAGCTCGGCGCGGCAGCCGTGCACGTCGCCGATGATGTCGAACGGGCCGGTCAGCTCCGTGCGGTCCGGCCAGGCGCGTTCCAGTTCGATGGTGGCCGCGTCGATCTCCTCCGGGCCGCGCAGCACGTGCACCTTGCGAAAGCCCTCGCGGGTCAGCCTCTTGAGGCTCGACTTCAGGTCGCGGCGCTGTCGCCGGATGACGTGGTCGCCAAAGGACCGGTCGGGGCGCTCCCGATTGCGGCGGACCGCCACCGACTCGGTCACGTCGAGCACGATCGCCGTGGACAGCACGTTGTTGTCCTTGGCGATGCGCACGAGCTGTTCGCGCGCGCCGCGCTGCACGTTGGTCGCGTCCACGACGGTCAGCAGGCCCCGGCGCAGCCGGATGTCCACGATGGTGTGCAGCAGCTTGAACGCGTCGGCGCTGGCGGCCTGGTCGTTCGGGTCGTCGCTGACCACGCCGCGGCAGTGGTCGGAGCTGACCACCTGCGTCGGCAGGAAGTGGCGCGCCGCGAAGGTCGACTTGCCCGCGCCGGACACCCCGACGAGCACGACCAGCCCCATCCTGGGCACGCTGAGCACCCGCGGCTCGGCGGGCTCGGTGGTCTCGATCTCGCTCATCGGGTGAAGACTCCCATCTGGGTCGGGGCGCCGGTCTCCGGGTGTTCCGGGCCCACCGGCAGGAAGCGGACCGCGTAGCCGTTCCGTTCCGCCACGCCCTCGGCCCAGGCGGTGAACTCGGCGCGGGTCCACTCGAAGCGGTGGTCGTCGTGGCGGAAGGCGCCCTCGGGCAGGCCCTCGTAGTGCCTGTTGTACTCGGCATTGGGCGTGGTGACCACCACGACCCTGGGCTGGGCGGCGCCGAAGACGCTCTCCTCCATCGCGGACAGGCGCGAGGGGTCGAGGTGCTCGACGACCTCCATCAGGACGGCGGCGTCGTGGCCGGAGAACCGCGCGTCCCGGTACACGACCGAGCCCACCAGCAGCTCGGACCGGGAGAGCCGGTCGCCGCTCCCCTCCCGGCCCCCGTCCGCACCGGCGAACAGGGGGCGGTGGCGGCCGCGTCCGTCCGGGTGACAGCCCCGGCACAGTGCGCGGTGGGCCCGCTCCAGGCTGACGGTGCTCACGTCCACCCCGGTGATCCGCTCCAGGGTGCGGTCCTCGACCAGCCGTTCGAGCAGCTTGCCGGACCCGCAGCCCAGGTCGATGACGCTGGTGGCGCGCTCGGCGGACAGCACCGCCAGGACGGCGCCCGCACGCTGTTCGGCCAGGGACGGGCCGCGCTCCTCGCGTGCCGGGGCGGCCGCGGTGTCCTCGGTCGCCGGGTCGTCGGCCTCCTCGTCCCCGGTGCGGTCGTCGGCCTCGGCCAGCCGCGCCAGGGCGGTGCGCACGTACCGGTCGCGCCGGTTGAGGTAGCGGCGGGTGATCCAGCCGCGCTCGGGGTGCGAGGCCAGCCATCCCGGGCCGTCGTCGCCGTCCCCGCCGGTGGCGCCGCCCGCCCGCAGGAGTTTGTCGACCTCGGACTCGTCCACCCAGTAGTGCTTGGCGCCGTCCATCGCGGGCAGCAGCACGTACAGGTGGCTGAGCGCCTCGGACAGCGGCATCGTGCCGGTCAGGGTGAGCGAGAGGTAGTGCGAGTCGCCCCACCCGGGCAGACCGGGGTCGAGCGGTACGGGTTCGGCCGCCACTCGCCAGCCCAGCGGTTCGAAGAGGGACCGGGCGCGGTCGGCCCCGCCCCGGCAGGGCACGGCGGGCAGGGGGAGCGTGAGGGGGATGGGCGTGCGCGCCAGCTCCGGCCGGGTGTTGCACCGCCCCTTGAGCGCGCTGCCGAAGACCCGGCCGAGTGCCACCGTGAACAGCGACGACGTCGCGAACGGACGGTCGTTGACGTACTGCGCGAGCGCGAAGTCGGGGCTGTTCACCGACGTGCGCGAGCGCAGCAGCGACCGCGGGTCCACCTCCAGCATGAGCGCCGCGGTGCACCGCTCGTCGGTCGCCTCGGGGTAGAAGACGTGCGCCGTTCCGAAGGACTGCTCGAAGCTCTGCGCCTTGTCCGGATGTTTGTGCAGCAGGTATCCGAGGTCCGTCGCGGGCGTGGCCGTGGTCGTGATCGTCAGTAGCACCCATGCATTGTGGACGAGGCACCACCGCCCGGACCACCGTTTTTCCCGGGTGTCAGGTCGGCCCGCCCTCCGGACGGACCCGCGGGTCCACCCCGACCCGCGCCATCGCGTGCGCGACTCCGGCCCGCGCGTCACCGAAGAAGGACCACGGCAGCTCGCAGTAGTAGTGGCCGACCGCGCCGAGGTGCCATCGCGCGGCCTCGGCGACGTCGGCCCGGTGGAAGGCCCACCCGAACAGGTGGTGTGCCTGGACGTCGCGTTCGTGCGGCGCCGCGACCGACACCCAGGCCCGGGCCGCCTCGAACAGCTCGCGGACGGCCTCGCCGTGCAGGCGGCCCAGGATCATGTCCGCGATGTAGTCGTAGGAACCTTCGGCGATCAGCCTCTTGCGCTCGGCCCGCAGGTGCTCGGCGTGGGCGAGGGCCAGGACGGCGGGCAGGGGGTCGCCCTCGGGCGCGCCGTCCGCCGCCGCACCCGCGACCGCGAACATCTCCTCGGTCGATCCGCCCCGGTTCGGAGACAGGGAGCGGACCCGGGTCATGTGCGCGGGGAACAGGTGCGGTGCCCGTTCGGTCACCTCGCCCCAGATCCGGTCCTTCTCCTCCCGGTCCGCGCCCAGACCCATGGCGACCGTCTGGAGGGCGGCCCAGGGCGCGGCGTCGTCGGGACGCAGGTGGGCGGCGGCCTCCAGGGGAGCGCGGGCCTCGATGAGTCCCGCCTCCAGCGCCTTGCGATCGGCCCGGCCCGTGGCCGCGCCCCCGGTGGGCCGGGTGGCGGCACGTGCGAGCAGGACGTGCCCGAGCCAGAGCATGACGTCGGCCTCGTCGGCGTCTCCCTCGGCCAGGGAGGCGACCTCGGCGACCCGGTCGACGGCGGCGCGGCCGAGCGCCTCGGCCCGGTGGGCGCGGACCTCGGCGTCGTCGCGTTCCTCACCGAGCAGGGCCAGCCCGGCCGCGACGCCGCCCTCGCGCACCACCTCGCACCCGGACCGCAGAACGGGGTCGGTGCCATACGCGGCCGACACCAGCGCCGCCTCGATGCCCGTGCCGGTCGGCACCCGCCCAGAAGTCCGTCGAAATCGCCACATATGGGGTAATCCTACTGCTCCGTGCGTGGAGCTGGGGCGGCGACCGAGACATGGCCCCGCCACAATCACGAAACACACCGACATTACATCATAATACTTACATAAATTCCCCTGGGTCGAATTCTTCGCCTATACACCAACGGGCGTCCGGATTCACCGAAAAAGCCATGGGGCGACAGCACGTTGAGTACTCTCACGAACGGCGGGGACGGGAATTCTCGAACGGCGGGACGAGAGGAAGGGGCGTCGCTTCTTGAGTATGACGGACATGATGGAGGTCGCCGGGATCAGCGACCCCACGCTCCGGCGGTCGTTCGAGGTCTGCCGAAGGGTACACGCGCGCAGGCACGGGAGTTCGTACGCGACCTTCGCGCTGCTACCCGCGCAGAAACGGCCGTACCTGCACGCGCTGGCGGCTTTCGCCGGTTCGGTCGACGACCTGGCGGACGAGGGGCCGGAGGCGAACCGCCCCGGAGCCGTGGCACGATGGCGCGACACGACCTTCCGGGAACTGGACACGGCGCACAGCACCCATTCCCTGCGACGTGCGTTCGTCCACACGGTCAGGATGTGGGGGCTCGACACCGGACTGCTGGCCGATCACTTCTCCGCGCTGGAGAAGGACTGCGGGGGGCGCCCCGACTTCGCCACCTTCGGGGAGCTGCGAGAATTCCTGCTGGGGATCTCCGGAACATGGGCCGAGATGGCCGCACCTCTGCTGGAACCGGTCGACGGGCAGGCACCGCGGCTGATGTCGCTGGTGGGTGAGGTGTTCCAGATGGCCGACGTGCTCAGCGACCTGGCGATCGACCTCGACCGCGGCCGCTGTTACCTGCCGCGCCGCGACCTCGAACGGTTCGGGCTGACGGCGGAGAGCCTGTGGCGGCGGAGCCCGGGACGTCCCCACACGGAGCTGATCGGGTTCGAGGTCGGCCGTGCCCGCGATCTCCTGGCCGAGGGAGCCCGGGCGGGTGAGAGCGTCCACCCGTCGAGCAGGCCGTTCGTATCGGCGATGACGAACGGTCTGGGTCTGTGGCTGGACGAGATCGAGCACCGCGGGGGCGCGCTGCTGCGCACCCCGCTGGAACCGCCCTCGCTCCCGGCCCCGCGTCAGGGCGGCCCGTCGTCCTCCCTCCTCTCCTCCCTGTTCGGCCTCAGCGACCCACCGGGCCCCGCCGTGCGAAGCCGCCCGCGCCCCTCCCCGCTCGGCGGGCCGCGCCGTGGGCGGGTCCCGGGAGCCCCCGTCACCCCGAAGGCGCCGCCCCGACACGTCGCCGTGATCATGGACGGGAACCGGCGCTGGGCCGCCGAACGCGGCCGCCCGGCCGTCGACGGCCACGGTGCGGGCGAGCCCGCGCTCCTCCGGTCGGTGGACGCGGCGATCGAGTGCGGCGTCGGGTACCTGACGGTGTTCATGTTCTCCACGGAGAACTGGTCCCGCTCCCGGGAGGAGGTGACGGCACTGTTCGACCTGCTCAGCGGCCGGATCGGCGCATTCACCGAGCATCTGCACGGTAGGGGGGTCCGCGTCCGCTGGTACGGCCGCCGTGATCAGGTCCGGCCACGGCTGCGAGACGAGACCGAGCGCTCCGAGACGCTCACCGCGGACAACACCCGTCTCACCCTCACCATCTGCCTTGACTACGGAGGACGGCAGGAGCTCGCCGACGCCGCGGCCCGGGCGGCCGCGGACGCCGTCGCCGGGCGGATCGACCCCGCGGACCTCACCCAGGACGGGTTCGCGCGCTATCTGTACGACCCCGAACTCCCCGACGTGGACCTGTTGCTGCGCACCTCCGGGGAGCAGCGGACGAGCAACTTCCTTCCCTGGCACACCGCCTACGCCGAGATCGTCTTCGACGACGTTCTCTGGCCCGACTTCGAGGGCGCCCACCTGCGCCGCGCCATCGACGCCTACACCGGCCGGCGGCGCCGTTTCGGGGCGGACACCGTGGAGGAGGCACGCCGCCACGCCCCGGGGAGCTGACCTGACGGGTCAGGACAGCTGGTCGGTCACCGTCACCGTGTCCTCCGCACCCCGGGAGCGGCGGGGGGC
>NZ_ANBC01000072.1:6577-17927 GCF_000341125.1 Nocardiopsis lucentensis DSM 44048
AGCACGAACCAGTGCGGGGCCACCGCCGTCGACAGCACCCGCTCGGCGAGCGCGGCCCACTCGGGGCCGACCATGACCAGGGCCGCGGCCAGGATCAGCCCGAGCCGCTCCCCCAGCGTCGTGCGCCGCAGGAAGTGCCCCTCGATCGCGATCGCCGCCGCCGCGAGCGCCACGCACCCGCTCAGCACCGCGGCCGCCAGCTCCAGCACGGGACCGTCCACCGCCAGCAGCGCGGAGTAGGCCATCATGACCGGGATCAGGTAGAGGCCCTTGGCGAACTTCCACGCCGCCGCCCCGGCCCGCATCGGCTTGGCGCCCGCGATCCCCGCCGCGGCGAACGCCGCCAGCGCCACGGGAGGCGTCACGTTGGAGTCCTGGCTGTACCAGTACACGATCATGTGCGCCACGAGCACGGTCAGCCCGAGCTCGCCCAGGGCGGGCACGGCGAGGACCGAGATGACCACGTAGGAGGCGGTCACCGGCAGCCCGAAACCCATGATGAGCGACGCCACGGCCACCATCACCAGGGTGAGCAGCAGGTTGCCGGCGAACACCGTGACCAGGACGTTCGACAGCGTCAGACCGAGTCCGGTCAGCCCGACCATCCCGACGATGATCCCCGCCACCGCGCACGCCGCCGACACCGGGAGCGTGTTGCGGGCGGCCATGACGAACACGTCGAGGAGGTCGCTCGGCGACAGGCGGCTCCCCGCCCGCAGCATCGCCACGGCCAGCAGCGCACCGCACGCGTACAGGCCCGCCTGCGTGGGCGGCACGTACTGGAGCAGCAGGACGATGAGCAGCAGCAGGGGCAGGAGGAAATGCCAGCCCGCGGCCATCACCAGGCGCAGGCGCGGCAGGTCCTCGTTCCTGGCGACGCCGATGCCGTGCTTGCGCGCGAGGATGTCCACGAACAGGAACATCACACCGAAGTACATGAGCGCCGGGATGAGGGCGACCTTGACGATGTCGGCGTAGGGGATCCCGGTGCGCTCGGCCATGATGAACGCGCCCGCGCCCATGATGGGCGGCAGGATCTGGCCGCCGGTCGACGCGGCGGCCTCGACCCCGGCCGCGTCCGCCCTGCGGTAGCCGACCTTGCGCATCAGGGGGATGGTGAAGGGGCCGGAGGTGACGACGTTGGCGATGGCGCTCCCGGACACCGAGCCCATCATGGCGCTGCCGAGCACCGCGCCCTTGGCGGGGCCGCCGACCATGCGCCCGGTCACCACGTACGCCAGCCCGACGAAGAAGTTGCCGCCGCCCGTCTTGTTCAACAGGGCGCCGAAGAGGATGAAGACGAACACGAACGTCACGACCACGCCCAGGGTCAGGCCGTAGATGCCGTCGCCCAGGTAGGTGTGCGTGGAGATGCGCTGGATGGTCGCGCCGGTGTGGCCGAACTGCCCGGGGATGAACGGGCCGATCCACGCGTAGTACACGAAGGCGACCACGAGCAGGACCATGATCATCCCGACCGCCCGGCGTGTGGCCTCCAGCAGCACGATCATGAGGATCAGGCCCAGGACCCAGTCCAGCCCGGTGTAGGCCCCGGCGCGCGCGGCCAGTTCGTCCTGGTACCGGATCGGGTAGACGCTCACGACGACGGCCGCGGTGACCAGCACCAGGTCCAGGACCCAGCCGACACCGGTCAGGACGCGCCGGGCGGCGGCGTCGCGCGGATCCCCGCCGTCCTCCCCCTTCACCGTCCCCTTCCTCCGCCGGGGGATCAGCGCGCGGACGACGGTGAGCGCCGACAGCCCCGACGCCTTGCCCAGGTCGAAGGGGCGCATCAGGAGGAAGACCAGGACCATCACGAACAGTAGGTGGATGATCCGCTGCTGCCGCGCGTCCAACCCCGCGAAGAGCGCGACGTAGAGCTGGAAGGCGGTCAGGGCGACGGCGAGCACGGCCACCACCGCGCCGACCGCGGTGGCCGCTCGGCCCTCGCCCCACCGCTCCTCGGCGACCCGCCTCCACAGCGGGCCGTCGCCCCCGTCCCGGCCGTCCACGTCCGGGAGCACGTCCGCCGAGGTCCCGGTTCTGCCCGTCCGGGTTCCGAATCCGGTCCCGTCCCCGGCGGTGTCGGGGGCGGCGCCCTCCGGCGGCGCCTGCGGTGGAGTGTCAGCCATGGTCTTTCCTCGGGTTCTCGTACGGAGAGGGGGATGTCAGCACTCGGGCCGTGGAACGCGGCCGAGCAGCAGTCGAAGCGTGGAGACCCGCACGGGGGCGATGACCACCCGGTGCGAGGTCAGGCACGGGGAGAGCCGTACCTCGGTGTCGGACGTACGCAGGCGGTGGTCGACCTCGGCCGATCCGGGGCGCAGCACCAGTTCGGCGCCGACGTCGCGGTCCATGTCCTCGACCACCCACCACTCGCCGTCGGCGTGGGCCTCACCCACTCCGGTGACCCGGCCCATGCCCGCGCCGTACTGGACGAAGCGGGTCGCCTCGGCGACGATGCGGCCGTCGCGTACGGTCAGGTCCTCCTCGATCGGCAACCCGTCGATGGAGTGGACGTAGGCGACGGTGAAGGTCTCCCCCTCCGTGAGCGGGACGCTGCCGAGGGGCGCTCCGTCGTCGGTCAGGCGGAGTGCCGGCCACACGGGGGCCAGCAGTGCGGCGGCCACCGCGGTGAGGGTGAGGACCGCGGCCCACAGCGCCGGGGCCCGCGGGCGCCGACGGCGGTCGGCGCCCGCGGACGGCCGGTCGGTCGGTTCGGATCGAGCGGCCACGGGAACGGCCTAACCCTCCGTCTGGACCACGAGCTCCTCGGGCAGCTCGACGCCCTGTTCCTCGTAGAACCGGGCGGCGCCGGGGTGCACCGGGACGGGGCTGTTCAGGATGGTCTCGGGGACCAGGTACTCCTCGGCCGGGGCGTGGGCGGCGAGGAGGGTGTCGATGTTGTCGAACATGGCGGCCGTGATCTGGTAGGCCTGCTCCTCGTTGAACTCACCGGCGACCACCAGCGAGTTCCACACCGCGATGGTCTCGGTGTCCTCGTCGACGCCCGGGTAGGTGCCGCCCGGGATGGTGTGCTCGGTGTAGCTGCTGGAGGCGGCCGTGATGGCCTCGCGCTCGTCGTCGCACATGTTGATGAGGTGCACGTCCTCGGTGGTGGCGAGCTCGGTCAGCCCGCCGTGCCCCTCACCGACCACCCACGAACCGGCGTCGAGCTGGCCGCCGCGCAGCGCGCTGTCGGTCTCGGCGTACCCGAGGTTCTCGATCTCGATGTCGCCCATGGACATCTCCAGGGCCTCGAAGACCGCGGAGGTGGTGGCGTGGTTTCCGCTGCCGGGGGCGCCCACCGAGTAGCGGGTGCCGAGCACGTCGCGGAAGCACTCCAGGCCCTCGTCCTCGGCGATGGAGTCCAGGGTCACCGTGTGGAAGACGTTGGGGTAGAACACGGCGAGCGCGTAGGACTCGATCGGGCTGCCCTCGAACTCCGCGGTGCCCTCGAAGGCCTGGCCCGCGGCGTCGCCCTGGACGATGGCGATGTCGGCGTCGCCGTTGCCGATGAGTCGGAGGTTCTCCACCGAGGCCCCGGTGGTCTCCGCGGAGCCGGTCTGCCCCTCGACGTTGTCCTCGATGACGGTGCCGAGGGCGCCGCCGAGGGGGAAGTACACACCGGTGGAACCGCCGGTGGCGATGCTGAGTTGTTCCCGGACGGCTCCTTGGCCGATGCCGGCCGCGTCCTCGGCGGCTTGTTCGGCGGGCTGGGCACAGCTCGCCAGCATGAGAACGCTGACGGGCAGGACGGCCAGGGACGGCACGGCGCGGCGCATGGTCGAGTCCTCTCGGAATGACGTTGGGGGGTAGCTGGGGGACGGAGCGGACGGCGCCGGGGAGGGGTCCTTCGGGGATCGCCCGAGGATTCGGGGGCCGTTCCTGTGGGAAGCGCTCCGGTGAGAAACGTAACGGGAACCGATCGGTCTCGGACAGCGTCCGCTCCGGGTTTTGAGGCTCCGCTGAGGTTCCGGCCGTGTTGCTATGGTCTGACCATGGTGTGGGCGCGAAGTCACGGTTCGTGGTCGATCGTGCGGTCATCGGTGACGGTGGTCCTCACCGCGGCCCTCCTCACGAGTTCACTTCCGCCGCACGAAGACCTCCTCCGGCTGTCCGTCGGCACGGGCGGCGAGGGCGGCGTCTACTTCGAGTACGGTTCCGGGCTGGCGGGCGTGGTCGACGCCGAACCCGACGGCACCGAGATCGTCGCGGTCCCCACCGCCGCCAGCGTGGAGAACAACAGGCTGGTCGCCGCCGGGGCCGTGGACGCCGCCTTCACCCTCGCCGACGTGGCGGCCCTGGCCGTGGCCGGGGAACCCCCGTTCGACGAGCCGCTGCCCGTCGCCGCGATCGCGCGGCTGTACGACAACCACACCCATCTGGTGGTCCGCGCGGAGTCCGAGCACACGGAGATCGGCGACCTCGCGGGCGGCACCGTGTCCCTGGGCGCCAGCGGCTCCGGCACGGAGATGATGGCCGAGCGGCTCCTGTCCTTGGCGGGGCTGGCGGAGATCACCGAGGAGGAGCGCGACGGCGGGGCCGACGGCGTGGTCCCGGTGCGTCTGCCCATCGGCGAGTCCGCGCGCGCTCTGGAGGAGGGGCGGGTGGACGCGTTCTTCTGGTCGGGCGGCCTGCCCACGCGCGCGGTGGCCGATCTCGCCGCGAGGACGCCGATCCGGCTGATCGACCTGGCGGAGCACGTGTCCCCGCTGGTGGAGGAGTACGGCGAGCACTTCACGGAGATGCCCGTCCCCGCCGGCACCTACCCGGGGGTCCCGGCCGTGCGCACGATCGGCGTACCCAGTCTGCTCGTGGTCAACGACCGCATGCCGGACGAGGTGGCCGGAGAGCTGACCCGACTGCTCTTCGAGTCGCGTCCCGACCTGGTCGGGGTCCACCCGGTCGCGCTGAGTCTGAATCCGCGCTCGGCGATCGCCACGCTGCCGGTGCCCCTGCACCCGGGGGCCGCCGCGTACTACCGCTCGGTCAAGTACGCCTACGAGGCGTCGGGGACCTGAGCCCCGGGCGGTGGAGGGCGACGAAGTGGGGGGTACCGGAGCCGGAGGCTCTCCGTTGAGGGTGGTGGAGGGCGACGGGCGGGCGGGAACCCCCGCCTCGGGGGCGGCCGAACACGGGCGGAGGTGAAGCGGCGGGCCCGGAACTAGTACGGCAGACGTACGCGGGCGTCGATCCCGTGGGGACTGCGCGACCGAAGGGTGAGCCGGGCCCCCTGGAGCTCCAGCAGGGTGACGACCACCGACAGGCCCAGCCCGCTGCCGCCGACGCCGTCGTGCCCGTCCCGCCAGAACGGCCGGGTCGCGTCGGCCAACCGCTCCTCGGACAGCCCCGGACCGTCGTCCTCCACGTGCAGGTCGACGTGCCCCCCATCCGCGTCGTCCCCATCGGTTCCACCACCCGTCCCGGGAAACGGCCCCCGCACGCGCACGACGATCCGCACCCCCTCACCGCCGAACTTCAGCGCGTTGTCGATCAACGCGTCCAGGGCCTGGTCCAGCGTCCCCTCCACGCACGTGACCCGCACCCCGGACGCGCCCTCCACGACCAGCCGCGCCCCCACGCGCTCGGCGATGGGCGACCAGGCCGCGACCCGGTCCTCCGCGACCTCGCGCACGTCCTCCCACACCGTGGAGTGGTCGGCGTCCTCCGTCCGGGCCAGCGTGAGCAGACCGTCGCAGACCCGCGTCAGGCGGTCGACCTCGTCCAGGGCGAGCCGGTGACCCTGGCGGCCCTCCGGCGGCAGGTGCCGCACCAGGGAGTCCACCCGCAGCCGCAGCGCCGCCAGCGGGTTGCGGACCTGGTGCCCGGCGAAGGCCACGAACATGCGCTGGCGCTCCATCATCGTCGTGATGGTGTCGGCCATCTGGTTGAAGGACTCCCCCAGTCGCCGCAGCTCGACCGGCCCGGCCGCCGTACGCACCCGCGCGCCCAGGCTCCCCTCGCTCACCGCGCGCGTCGCCTCGGCCAGGTCGTCGATCGGGCGCAGGACCCAGCGGGTGAGCGGACCGGCGGCGGCGATGCCCGCGACCATGAGCACGGTGACCCCGGCCAGCGCCACACCCCACTGGACGAGCGTCGCCCGGCGCAGCGCCCCGGTCGGGGAAGCGGTGACCGCCGCGCCGACCACCTCCCCCGCCCCGCCGATCGGTTCGGCGACGATCAGCGGCCCGTCCTGCCACGGCCAGACCACGGTGTCGGCCCCCATCCGGTTGCCCGCCAGGGCCGTGCGCACCTCGGGCGGCATCGTCCCGCCCTCCCCGGCGGCGGGGTCGAGGTCGGCCAGCGTGACTCCCTCGCGCGAGCTCGCGACCACCGCGCCGTCCCGGTCGACGACGATCGCGGTGATCCCGTACAAGCGGTCGTAGGAGACCAGCTCCCTGGTCAGGCTTCCCGCCGAACCGGTGACGACGCTGGGTTCGGCGAGCCCGGCGAAGCGGGCGGTGTCGTTGATCCGGTCGAGGAGCATTCCGGCGGTCCCGCGCGCGGCGATGCTCCCGCACAGCGGCAGTGCCAGCCCCAGGCACCCGGCCACCAGCAGGGTCACGTAGACGGTCACGACGCGGTGGCGCAACGCTCACTCTCTCCGGGGACGAGGCGGTAGCCGACACCGCGCACGGTCTCGATGACCCCCGGGACGCCCAGCTTGGAGCGCAGCGTCCCCACGTGCACCTCCAGGGTGCGCCGAGCGCCCGACCAGTCGGTCTGCCACACCCGTAACAACAGCTGCTCGCGCGAGACCACCGCGCCCGCCTCCCGGACGAGGACGGTGAGCAGGTCGAACTCCTTACGGGTGAGGTCGACCGGCGCGCCCGCGCAGGTGGCGGTGCGCGTGGCAGGGTCGACGGTCACCGCGCCGACGGTCAGGGCGGCCCCGCCCCGGCGGCCGGTCCGCCGCAGGACCGCCTCCATCCGGGCGCACAGCTCCTCCAGTGCCAGGGGTTTGACCACATAGTCGTCGGCTCCCGAGCGTAGGCCGCGCACGCGTTCACGGCGGTCGCCCCGGGCGGTGACCATGATGATGGCGGTGTCGCCGCCGTCCCGGCGTTCGCGCAGGCGGCGGCAGAGTTCGACGCCGTCCATGTCGGGCAGGCCGAGGTCGAGCAGGACGATGTCGACGGGCGGCGCGGCGAGCGCGGCCTCGGCGGTGCGGGCCTGCTCGACCAGGTACCCGTGGCCCTCCAGGGCGCCCGCGAGAGCGTCGGCGAGCCGGACGTCGTCCTCGACGAGGAGCACCGTGATCATGGCTGGGGGTCCTTCGCGGTGGTGTCGGGGCTTCGTTACCGCACCCTAGCGGGGCGGGTGTGCCCCGGACCACACTGGAGGCGGCGGCCCCGGGAGCCACCGCCGCCGCACACGTCCGGAAGGCGGGGTCAGGATCCGGCGGACCGCCCGGTGTCGGCCTCCGGGACGATCTCCGGCGCCCCGTGCTGGATGGCGTCGGCCTCCTGGTCGGTGTCCTGCTCCTGGGCCGCGCGCTCGGCCTCGATGCCCTTGCGGTAGTACTCGACCTCGCGCTTGACCTGCTCCTCGTTCCACTCAAGCGGCACGGCGAGCAGTTCGGCGGCCTCCTCCGCGGCGGCGATCCCCCGGTCCCAGGTCTCGAAGGAGATCCGGGTGCGGCGGGACAGGACGTCCTCCAGGTGGCGGGCGCCCTCCGCGAGGGCCGCGTAGACGATCTCGGCGCGCAGGTAGTCCTCGGCCCCGGCGAGCGGTTGTCCCAGGTCGGGGCGTTCCCGGATCAGCGTCAGCAGGTCGTGGACAGTGGATCCGTAGCGGCGCAGCAGGTGGGTGACGCGGGAGACGTGCAGCCCGGAGTTCCGGGCGAGCGTGTGGCGCTGGTTGTACAGGGCGGCGTACCCGTCGGCGCCGACCAGCGGCAGACGGTCGGTCACCGAGGCCGGGACTCCGCCGCCGAGACCGTGCGCGACCGCGTCCACCGCGTCCTTGGCCATGACGCGGTAGGTGGTGTATTTGCCGCCCGCGATGAGGACCAGGCCGGGAACGGGGTGGGCGACCGTGTGCTCACGGGACAGCTTGGAGGTCTGCTCGTCCTCACCGGACAGCAGCGGACGCAACCCCGCGTAGACCCCCTCGACGTCGTCCCTGCCCAGCGGAGTGCGCAGCACCTGGTTGACGTGGTCGAGGACGTAGTCGATGTCGGTGCGGCTCGCCGCCGGGTTCTCCTTGTCGAGGTCCCAGGCGGTGTCGGTCGTGCCGATGATCCAGTGCCGTCCCCACGGGATGACGAACAGGACGCTCTTCTCGGTCTTGAGGATCATGCCGGAGGAGGCCTGGACGCGGTCACGCGGCACGACCAGGTGCACGCCCTTGGAGGCGCGCACGTGGATCTGCCCGCGGCCGCCGACCATCTCCTGGATGTCGTCGGTCCACACCCCGGCGGCGTTGACCACCTGGCGGGCGCGGACACGTATCTCGTCGCCGGTCTCCAGGTCGGTGGCGCGTGCCCCGACCACGTGCTCCCCCTCGCGCAGGAAGCCGACCGCCTGGACGCGCGAGGCGATCCGCGCGCCGAGCCCGGCGGCGGTGCGCAGCACGGTGGTGACGAAGCGGGCGTCGTCCACCTGGGCGTCCCAGTACTGGACGGCCCCGGCCAGGGCGTCCCGCTTGAGCGCGGGGAAGACGCGCAGGGCACCGGACCTGCTGAGGTGTCGGTGCGCGGGCAGACCGCGGTTGTTGCGTGAGGTGAGGGCGAGGGTGTCGTAGAGGGTGACGCCCGCGCCGATGTAGAAGCGTTCCCAGTGGTGGGAGAACGGGAAGAGGAACGGGACCGGCCGGACCAGGTGCGGGGCGATGGTGGTGAGCAGGAGCCCGCGTTCGGTCAGCGCCTCACGGACGAGTTCGAAGTCGAGCTGTTCGAGGTAGCGCAGCCCGCCGTGGATGAGCTTGCTGGATCTGCTGGAGGTGCCCGAGGCGAAGTCGCGCGCCTCGATCAACCCGGTGGACAGTCCGCGCGACACCGCGTCCAGCGCGATGCCCGCCCCGACGATTCCCCCTCCGACGACGAGGACGTCGAGTTCCTCGTCGGCCATCGACGCGAGCGCCTCGGTGCGCGCGTCCGGTCCCAACCACGTGGTCGCCATCCGTCGTCCTCCGTCTCGATGGTGCTCCTCCCAGGCGGATACCCGTCGGGAGCCCCTGTCCATCGGACCGGCCAGAGGCTCCCAGGCTAACCGGGGGACGGTGTCGGCGCTGGTCGTCGCCGCCCCGGCGGGCGTGTCACGCGCGCTGGACGAAAGGAGCCGGGGCCGCCCCCTCCGCCGCCTCCGTCCCGAGCGACTCCAGGCGGCGGATCATCCGGTGGACGATGAGCAGCGGAATGATCCCGAACACCCCGAAGGACATGTCGATCAGCTGCCAGAAGAACGGGATCCCCCGGATCGGCCCGCAGATCAGGGCCAGCGGCACCACCATGACGCAGGCGATCATGCCGAACCGGACCACCCACACGTTGCGCACCGGGTCGCGGAGCGGACCGTAGAAGGCCACCGCGATCACCAGGTGGGCGAAGGCGAGCCAGTCGGTTCCGTAGAGCACGAACGGGTACTCGCTCTCGACGGCGTCCAGCCCCGTCCGGATCCGGTCCACCCAGTCGGCCAGCCCCGGGAGGGCCTCCGCGACCGGGGCGAGGGGTCCCCGCAGGAGCGATTCGAGCAGACGCACCTCGGCGGGCAGGGGGAAGGCGGTCACCCCGCTGACCACCAGGCCCACGATGAAGAGAACGATCCCGATCCGGATGCGGCGCAGCAGGGCCGTACGTGTGTCCACGCTCCGGACTCTAGACCCGTTTCCCGGGGCCGCTGCGGCGCCCCCGGGAAACGTGCCCCGGCCCTCGGAACCCGGGGGCGGTCAGGCCGCGTCGGCGTAGGCGTGCGCGTAGGCCAACACGTCGTTCACGTACTCCATGGAGCTGTTGTACTCGAGGATCGCGCTCTCCCAGTCCGCCGCCACCGTCAGGTCCCGGCCCTGCGCGCACAGGTAGCGCGCGGCGGACAACGCGGCGTCGTCGATGTCGTGCGGGTCGGGCGTACCGCCCTCCAGCGCCGCACCCCACCGGTCCCACGTGCGTGGGATGAACTGCATCGGGCCGACCGCGCGGTCCCACCGCTCGTCGCCGTCCAGCTCGCCGCCGTCGGTGTCCGCGATCGCCCGGGTGTTGTTGTCACCGTTCAGCGGGATGCCGATGACGTCCACGGTCGTGGTGCCGTCCGGGCCGATCTCGCCTCCCGCGTACGTGCCGTGGCGCGACTCCACGTACCCGATGCCCGCCAGGGTCGGCCACGACAGCTGGCACGACGGCTGCCGCTCGGCCATCGCGAGCTGCGCGCTGGCATACCCCTCCAACGCGCGGCGCGGGATCCGCGTGGCCTCCGACACCTCGTCGAGCCACGCCGCCGTGGGGCGGAGCACACCCGCCCCCGGGCTCTGCCGTTCGTCCGCGCCCGATCCGGCGTCCCCCGCACCGCCTCCTCCGGCCGTCGGCTCCTCCCGCGGACCGTCCTCGGTGTTCACCTCCGCCCGCGCGGGCGGTCCGGTCAGGTCCGCGGCGGGCGGCGTCGCGATACCGCCGTCGGCGAGCCCCGACGGGCCCTCCCACCCGTCCATCGCCGTCGAGATCCGGCCGACCGTGTAGACGATCCCGCCCGTCAGCAGCAGGCAGACGGCGAGGGCCACGCAGACGGCGGCGAGGGGGCCGTTCCACCGGGCACCACGGCGCTCGCTGTGAGCCATTCGGTCCTCCAGGGTCCGGGTCAACGTCGGGTCATACGACGCAAAAATCCGGACCATGGTCGCATACGGCCGTCATTCAGTCACGGGGGGCGTCAGGCGACGGCAGGAGGAAACCGCGCCGGAGACGACCTCGGGGGCGGCCCGCCCACTGGCGGACCGCCCCCGAAAGAAGCCCTCGTCACCGGTCAGCGGTGCGGGTTCACCACGACCTCGACCCGCTGGAACTCCTTCAGGTCCGTGTACCCGGCGGTGGCCATCGTGCGGCGCAGCGCCCCCATGAGGTTCATGGAACCGTCGCTCGTGGAGGCCGGACCGTGCAGGATCGACCTCAGGTCGCCGATCGTGCCGACCTTGAGCCGCTCGCCGCGCGGCAGCTCACCGTGGTGCGCCTCGCTGCCCCAGTGGTAGCCGCCGCCGGGCGCCTCGGTCGCGCGCGCCAGCGGGGAGCCGACCATGACGGCGTCCGCGCCGCAGGCCAGGGCCTTGGCGATGTCGCCGCTGCCGGTCATGCCGCCGTCCGCGATGACGTGCACGTACCGGCCGCCGGACTCGTCGAGGTAGTCGCGGCGGGCTGCGG
>NZ_ANBC01000073.1 GCF_000341125.1 Nocardiopsis lucentensis DSM 44048
CGGGTGGTGTGCCCGGACCCGCCGCCGAAGCCGACCAGCACACCGGCCGCGCCGGTCCGCATCAGGTGCAGGGCGGCGGTGTAGGTGGCGCAGCCGCCGACCACGACCGGCACGTCGAGGTCGTAGATGAACTGCTTGAGGTTGAGCGGCTCGGCCCGGCCGGACACGTGCTCGGCGGAGACCGTGGTGCCGCGGATGACGAAGAGGTCGACTCCGGCGTCGACGACCGCCTTATGGTACTGGGCGGTGCGCTGCGGCGACAGGCGGGGGGCGGGGG
>NZ_ANBC01000074.1 GCF_000341125.1 Nocardiopsis lucentensis DSM 44048
CCCGCGTCCCGGATCTCCTCGATCCGGCGGCCGATCAGCTCCTCCTGGATCGGCGCGGCGTAGATCTCCTGGAGGCGCTGGGTCGCGGCGACGTCGTCGAGCTCGCGGATCTCCTCGAGGAGCGGCTCGGGGTCCTCGTACCGGGTCCACAGACCCTCCAGGTCCAGCACGCCGAGGCCGCCCATCTGGCCGACGGCCACGACGGTCTTCGGGGACGCGACGCTGTCCATGGGGCTGACCATCAGCGGCGTCTCGAAGCGGTAGGCGTCGATCTGCCACGCGATGGACACCTCCTCGGGGTCACGCGTGCGCCGGGCGGGCACGATCCCGATCTCGTCGAGCTCGTAGGCTCGGCGTCCGTTCTTACCCAGCCCGATCTCCACCTGAGCCAACGCTTGATCCCCCTCGAGGTGTGCTGCGCCGGATGCTGGACCGGCGCGTTTACTGCCGCGGAGAGTCTATCCGCACGTGGAGCGCCCTCCCGCGCCTCCTTCCCCGCGAGCACGTGCCCGGAGCGGCCACATGAACCCACTGGTCACGCTAAGTTTCCAGCTGATTACCCATCGTTTCGAGATGGGTCAACGAAGGGAAACTCATGCGAGGTGGACGAACCCTCGGCCGCGCGGCGGCGGTCATCGGCGCGGCGGCCATACTCCAGGCGGGGCTCGGCGGAGCGGCCGTGCACGCGGAGGAGTACGGCGGCGGGACCGCGGACCGCGTCGCCACGAGCTCTCAGAAGAACGTGTACCGGCTCGTGAACGCCAACAGCGGCCTGTGCGCCGGGGTGGCCGGATCGCGTACGGACGAGGGGGCCTGGGTCATCCAGTGGGACTGCCTGGGGATCGCCGACCAGGAGTGGGAGTTCGTGCACGGCGGCGCGGGCTACTACAACCTGAGGAACGGGCACAGCGGGATGTGCCTCGCCGTCTCCGAGCCCGATCAGAACGGCGCCTACATCGTCCAGCGGAACTGCGCCATCCACCCCGCCCAGGGGTGGCGCCTGGACAAGGACCCGGAGACCGGGACGACCGAACTGGTGAACTACGGAAGCCAACTGAACCTCGCGGTCGCCGAGTCGTCGGCCGACCCGGGGTACCGGCTGGTCCAGCGCACGCCGGAGACCGGCCCCGACGAGGAATGGATCCTCCGGTCCGTCCAGTAGGGCCTGGTCCCCGCGCGCCGAGGCGGGGGGCTCCGGGACCTCGCGGCGCCGGTCCACCCGCGGTGGGCGGGCCGGTCCGTCAGGCGTCGACGCCGACGCTGACCCCGGCGGAGCCGCATCCCCGGCCGCCCCAGCCGAGCAGCGCGTCGTCGGCGACGGGGACGAGGGGGCCGCAGTAGTCGGAGAGCGCCCCGGTCCGCGCCCGGTGGGAGCGTTCGCCTTCGGGGTCCCACAGGCTGAACTCCCCGGGACCGGTCGCGAGCAGCCCCAGCCCGTCCAGGACGTGCATGTCCCCGCGTATGAGGCCGCCGGTCGCGTGCGAGACCGGCGGCCGGAAGTCGGTGGAGTCGCGCCGGTCCACCAGCTCGGCCCGTCCGAGGCCGTCGATCTCGTACACGCTCGCGCTCTCGTCGCCGCGCAGCGCGAGCAGGACCGGGCCCCCTGGTGCGGTCGCCACGCCGGCGGACACGTCCGCGCCCCCGGTCTCCGCGGCCTCGGGGACCTCCCGGACCGCCGCGGCCTCGTCCCCCGGGCGGAAACCGATGGTGACGATCCCCTCGGGGGAACCGCCGACCGCCACCACGGCGTCGCCGCGCGCCGCCAGGTCGTACACGGCGAAGCCCGGTTCGGGCTCGAAGGGGAGAGCGACGGTGCTCCAGTCGTCGTCCTCCAGTGAGTACACGAGGAAGTCGGCCGCGGACCCGTGCGGGGCGCTCCCGCCGCCGAACACCACGTGTTCCCCGACCACCACGCCGCGCGCCAGGTCCCTGGCCTCGGGCGCGTCCGCGACCGGCTCCCAGGAGTCCGCCTCCGGGTCGTAGAGGGCGCCGTCCCTGGCCAGATGAGCGTCCTCGTCGCCCGCGTGGGTCGGCGTGAACCCGCCCCAGACCAGCATCCTGTCCCCGACCACGACCGTGCTGTGGCGGGTCCGGGGCTCCAGGTCGACGTCCGCCAGGGCACGCCAGGCGCCGGTCTCCGGGGAGTAGGCGGCGCCGTCGGAGAAGGAGTCGTGCTGCCCCTCCCCGTGCCCGCCCCAGACCAGGAGCTGCGAACCCGTCCAGGCCAGGCCGTGGTCCTCGCGGGGACCGAAGGGCGCCGGCGGCAGCTCGTCCACGGTCACCTCCACGTCCCACGCCTGCGCCCCGACAGTGGCGCAGGAGGCCACCGTCGGCGAAAGGACCAGCATCGGGACGACCGCCCCGAGCACGCGTCTCATCGAACACCGCTTCCGTACGCGTCGGGCGCCATCGCGCGCCCACCGGGGGCGGAGTGTAGCGAAACCCTCCCCGGCGGGGCGGCCGTGTACCGTCCGGCCCCGCCGGTCCCGCGCGCGGGGGTCACTCCAGGGCACGCTCCAGGTCGGCCCACAGGTCCTCGACGTCCTCGATCCCCGCGCTGAGCCGGATCAGCCCCTCCGAGACGCCCGCCCGGGCCAGGCCCTCGGCGTCGAGCATCCGGTGCGACGTGCTCGCGGGGTGCATGACCAGCGTGCGCACGTCGCCCAGCGACGGCGCGAGCACCGCGAGCCGTACCCGTTCGGCGAAGGACCGTCCCGCCTCCAGTCCGCCCGCCAGCTCGAAGGCGAGCACCCCGCCGAAGCCCCCGTCGAGGAGCTCGCGGGCGGTCGCGTGGCCGGGGTGGTCGGGCAGGCCCGCGTAGTGGACCCGGGTGACCGCGGGGTGCCGGTCCAGGCGCCGCGCCAGCTCCTCCGCGTTCGCGCAGTGCCGCCGCATCCGCACGCCGAGCGTGCTCAGTCCCCGGTTGATCAGCCACGCCGCGAACGGCTCCATGACGGCGCCGAACTCGTTGGTGCGCTCCCGGACCCGCGTCAGCGTCCCGGCGTCGGCGAACACCGCGACACCGCCGATCGTGTCGGAGTGGCCGCCCATGTACTTGGTGGCCGAGTGCACGACGATGTCGGCGCCGTGCTCGATCGGACGGCACAGCAGCGGAGTCGCGAAGGTGTTGTCCACGATGACCGTGGTGCCGTGCCGCCGGGCGAGCGCGGTCAGGGCGGGCAGGTCGGCCACCTGCCCGGTCGGGTTGGCGATCGTCTCCAACACGAGCACCCGCGTGTCCGGGCGCAGCGCCGCGTCCACCGCGGCGGGATCGCCCGCGTCCACCTGTGTGACCTCGACCCCCCAGCGCTCCCGCAGCGTGGTCAGCAGGGCCTGCGTTCCGCCGTACAACCGTTCCTGGGCGACCACGTGGCCGCCCGTGCCGAGCAGCGCCCACAGGGTGGCGGTGATCGCGCCCATCCCCGAACCGGAGGCGATGGCGCCCGCCCCGCCCTCCAGGTCGGCGACGGCGTCCTCCAGCGCGGCCACCGTCGGGTTCCCGTAGCGGGCGTAGACGAAGGGGGAGCCCGCGCCCTGGAACGACGCGGCCATGGTCTCGGTGTCGGGGAAGGCGAAGGTGTGCGCCTGGTAGATGGGCACGCCCAGCGGCGTGCTGCCCTCGACGACGGGCGCGGGCTGGTGGACGGTCCTGGTCTCGGCGTGGTGTGTCATGCTCCCCAGCCTCGCGGGGGTACCTCGCCCGGGGCAGAGCCAATCCGGGACAATTGGCCGCATGAGCGAGCCAATCCGCGCCGACGACCTCACGATCCTGCTCGGCCGGTGGGCTGCCGGGCGCGGCCCCCTCTACCGGTCGCTGGCGGACCGGCTGCGCGTCCTGGTCGAGGAGGGCGCCCTGCCGCACGAGGCGTGGCTGCCCGCCGAACGCCGTCTGGCGGTACGGCTCAACGTGGGGCGGGGCACCGTGGTCGCCGCCTACGACCTGTTGCGGGACGAGGGACTCCTGACCCGGCGCAGGGGCAGCGGGACCCGGGTGGCGCACGGCCCCGGGCCCGACCCGGCCGCCGGGGGCGGCGGCCCGAGCGAGGGGTCGGCGTTCCTCAGCCTGTTCGAGCCGCCCACCGCCTCCCTCGTCATGACCTGCGCGGCCCCCGACTCCCCGCCTCCGGAACTGCTCCACGCCTACCGGAAGGCGGTCGACCGGCTGGCCGGGTTCGCCGACGACATCGGTTACCACCCGACCGGCCACCCGGAACTGCGCGCCGCCGTCGCCGACCGCCTCACCCTCCGTGGCCTGCCCACCGGCCCCGACGACGTCCTGGTCACCAACGGCGCACAGCAGGCACTGGACCTGCTGGTGCGCTGCCGCGTAGCGCCCGGGGACACCGTCCTTGCGGAGCGGCCGACCTACCCGGGGGCACTGGCCCTCTTCGGCGAGGCCGGGGCACGGCTGCGGCCGGTCGACGTGGGGACCGGGGGCGTGGACACCGGGGCCCTGCTGGAGGGGATGGCCGCCCGCCCCGCGCTCACCTACCTCGTCCCGTCCTTCCACAATCCGACGGGGACGCTGATGGACGCGATGGACCGGCGCCGGGTCGCCGCCGCGGCCGGTGCGCACGGGCTGCTCGTCGTCGAC
>NZ_ANBC01000075.1 GCF_000341125.1 Nocardiopsis lucentensis DSM 44048
GGGCGGGCTGCGGGTGGGCTGGATCCGCGCCCGGCCCCCGGTGATGGATCGGCTCCGCCGCGCCAAGACCCTGGCCGACGTGGGCGGCGACGTCGCCTCACAGCTGGCCGCGGCGGCGCTGCTGCGCGACCCCGGCTCCCTGGTCGCGCGCCGGACGGCCGAGCTCCGTGACCGCCACGCGCGGCTGACCGGTGAGATCGACCGGCTCCTGCCGGGCTGGC
>NZ_ANBC01000076.1 GCF_000341125.1 Nocardiopsis lucentensis DSM 44048
GCCGCACGGCGACTCGGCCTCGTTCGCGCAGGTGGCGCTCCGGCACGGGGTCGCGTTGCTGCCGGGCGCCACGCTGTCGCCCGGGGGCGGGGCCTCGCCCTGGCTCCGGCTGCCGTTCCTCGCCCCCGAGCCGACGCTCTCCGTCGCGGTCCGCAGGATCGCCGCCGCCTGGGAGCGCTACGACGCGTCCGGAGGGCCGCGGGTCGCGGCGCGCGGGGTGATGGCGGTGTGAGTCCGGTGGCCGTCCGGCGCCGGGGGTGGAGGCCGGGAGCCACCCCGGACACGACGACGCCCGGTGGCGGGTGGCGCCACCGGGCGTGCGAGGTCGGACCGCCTCGGGTCAGCGCGTGTTGTAGTTGGGCGCCTCGACGGTCATCTTGATGTCGTGCGGGTGGCTCTCCCGCAGACCGGCGCTGGTGATGCGCATCAGCTGACCGCGCTCGCGCAGTTCGGCGACGGTGCGCGAGCCCGCGTACCACATGGACTGGTGCAGGCCGCCGACGAGCTGGTGCGCGACCGCCTGGAGCGGGCCGCGGAAGGGCACCTGGCCCTCGATGCCCTCGGGGATGAGCTTGTCCTCGGCGGCGACCTCGGCCTGCGCGTAGCGGTCCTTGGAGAAGGAGCGGCCGCGCATGGCCCCCAGGGAGCCCATGCCCCGGTAGGCCTTGAACTGCTTGCCGTTGATGAAGATCAGCTCGCCCGGGCTCTCCTCGACGCCGGCCAGGAGGCTGCCGAGCATGACCGTGCTGGCCCCGGCCACGATCGCCTTGGCGATCTCACCGGAGTACTGGAGCCCGCCGTCGGCGATGAGCGGGACGTTCGCGGGGCCGCACGCCTTGGCGGCCTCCAGGATGGCGGTGAGCTGGGGCGCGCCCACACCGGCGACCACGCGTGTGGTGCAGATGGAGCCGGGCCCGACACCGACTTTGACGGCGTCGGCGCCCGCGTCCACGAGCAGCTGGGCCCCGGCGCGGGTGGCGACGTTGCCCGCCACGACGTCGGCGCGGGAGTTGGCCTTGAGCTTGGCGACCATGTCGGCCAGGCCCGAGGAGTGGCCGTGCGCGGTGTCCACGACGACGAAGTCGACCCCGGCCTCGACCAGCAGCTTCGCGCGCTCCTCGGCCTCGGCGCCGACACCGACGGCGCCGCCGACGACGAGGCGGCCGTCGGCGTCCTTGGTGGCGTCGGGGAACTGCTCGCTCTTGATGAAGTCCTTGACGGTGATCAGGCCGCGCAGGCGGTTCTTGCCGTCGACGAGCGGCAGCTTCTCGACCTTGTGCCTGCGCAGGAGGTCGAAGGCCTGCTCACGGGAGACACCGACGGGAGCGGTGACCAGCTCGCCCGTGGTCATCACGTCGCGGACCAGGCGGGAGCGGTCGCTCTCGAAACGCATGTCCCGGTTGGTGACGATGCCGACGAGGGACCCGTCGGGGTCCGTGACCGGGACACCGGAGATGCGGTAGTGGGCGCACAGGCGCTCGACCTCGGCGAGGGTGTCGTCGGGGTGACACGTGACCGGGTCGGTGACCATGCCCGCCTCGGAGCGCTTGACCAGGTCGACCTGGCTGGCCTGGTCCTCCGCCGACAGGTTGCGGTGCAAGACGCCCGCGCCGCCCTGGCGGGCCATGGCCACGGCCATGCGCGCCTCGGTGACGGTGTCCATCGCGGCCGACAGCAGCGGGATGCTCAGTTCGATGTTGCGGGAGAGCTGGGTGGTGGTGTCCACCTCCCCGGGCTGCAGGTCGGAGTAGGCCGGGACGAGGAGCACGTCGTCGTAGGTCAGTCCGGGGGGCAGGAGTTTGTCCCCGTAGTCGCTGTACTCGTCGCTCATGACACAACCTCCGCAATCCCGGCACACCTGCGCGGATTCGCCCCCGCGTGTCACCTCATCCTAGAGCGTGGCCGCGTGCGCCTCACGAGGAAAGGAGCGTTCGCCCCGCAACCACGGCCGGAAAGTGACCAGTCTCACCGTTTGAGATCGGGGCGGGCGTCACCCTCGGTCACACCCGCACGGGTGCTCCCGAAGCGGTGTCGACCGGCGTCAACGCAGGCGGCCGCGCCGGGTCACCGGATGGGCGCAGTAACCGTGCGGTGCGGTGGGGCGGCGGGGACAGACGGGACGGGAGCGTCGTTTGCGGCCGTGCTCACGGGAGGAGTCTGTTCGCCAGGGCCACCTGCCGAAGCCGAGCAATAGCTCGGTGCTGGGCAACCCGTACCGCTCCCGCCGACATTCCAAGTACATGTCCCGTCTCATCCGCCGTCAGACCGCCGATCACCCGCATGACCAGCAATCTCCGTTGTCTCTCCGGGAGCTCGTCGAGGAGCTCCCTCGCCCGCTGGGCCTCGATCACCCGGACCGCCGCCTCCTCGGGGCCCGGCCCGTCGTCGGGCGGCTCCGGGACGGTGTCCGCGGGCACCAGTTCCACGCGCCCCGCGACCCGCAGGGTGTCGGCCACCTTGTGCGCCGCGATACCGAACACCAGGGCCGCGAAGGGCCGCCCCCGGTCCTGGTAGCGGGGAATGGCCGTGAGCAGGGCGATGCACACCTCCTGCGCCACGTCGTCGGAGTAGTGGGCCAGACCGGAGACCCGTGCCAGGCGGGCACGACAGTACCGGACCACCATGGGTCGGACCTCACGCAGCAGCGAGTCCATGGCCCCGTCGTCCCCCTGGACCGCGAGTGACCCCAGATGGTTCAAACCCGTGTCGCGCGTCTCCGGGTCCGCATCCTGGTGCGTTCCGTCCCGGTGCGTTCCCGGCCGCGCGGTAACGCCCCCCCGGGCGCCTGCATCCGTCACGTAACGAATGATGCCCCCAACCCGGGACCCAACCGCTCCAATGGACAACTACGGAATGGTCACGTTTTGGAAAAAACGCCCGAAAGCACCACATTTTTTATGGGGCGAAACGGGAATACCGTGGTAGTGAACGGGGGTGGGACGGCGACGCGCCCCACCCCCGGACGAGGTACCCCGGAAACCGGTGCTCCGGTGGCCGACTCCTAGTGGCCGTGCCCGTGGCCGTGGCCGCCCTCGTCCTCCTCCTCGGGCTTGTCCACGACCAGCGCCTCGGTGGTCAGGAGCATGCCCGCGATGGACGCGGCGTTCTGGACGGCGGAACGGGAGACCTTGACCGGGTCGAGGATGCCCTCGGCGGTCAGGTCGCCGTAGGTGTCGGTGGCGGCGTTGTAGCCGTGGCCGACCTCCAGCTCGGAGACGCGGTGCGTGACCACGTAGCCCTCGGCGCCCGCGTTCTCCGCGATCCACCGGGCGGGCTCGACCAGGGCGCGGCGGACGATCGCCACACCGGTGGCCTCGTCACCGGTCAGGCCCAGGTCGTCCAGGGCCTTGGCCGCGTGCACCAGGGAGGCTCCGCCACCGGCGACGATGCCCTCCTCGATGGCCGCGCGGGTCGCCGAGATGGCGTCCTCGAGGCGGTGCTTCTTCTCCTTGAGCTCCACCTCGGTGGCCGCGCCGACGCGCAGGACCGACACGCCGCCCGCGAGCTTGGCCAGGCGCTCCTGGAGCTTCTCGCGGTCCCAGTCGGAGTCGCTGGCCTCGATCTCCTTGCGGATCTGGCGGACGCGGTCCTCGACCTCGCCCTGCGACCCGGCGCCGTCCACGATCGTGGTGGCGTCCTTGGTGATGGTGACGCGGCGGGCGGTGCCCAGGGCGTCCAGGTCGGCGTTCTCCAGGGTCAGGCCGACCTCCTCGGCGATGACCTGGCCGCCGGTCAGCACCGCGATGTCCTGGAGCATGGCCTTGCGGCGCTCACCGAAGCCGGGCGCCTTGACCGCGGCGACGTTGAGCATGCCGCGCATCTTGTTCAGCACCAGGGCGCCCAGGGCGTCGCCCTCGATGTCCTCGGCGATGATGAGCAGCGGCTTCTTCTCCTGGACGACCTTCTCCAGCAGCGGCAGCAGATCGTTGAGGTTGCTGATCTTGCCCTGGTTGATGAGGATCCGGACGTCCTCCAGCACCGCCTCCTGGCGGTCGCCGTCGGTGACGAAGTAGGGCGAGACGTAGCCCTTGTCGAACTGCAGGCCCTCGGTGAAGTCGAGGTCCAGACCGAAGGTCGGGGCCTCCTCCACCGTGATGACGCCGTCCTTGCCGACCTTGTCGAACGCCTCGGCGATGAGGTCGCCGATCTGCGCGTCCTGGGCGGAGTTGGTGGCGACGTAGGCGATGTCGGCGCGCTCCTCGACCGGGCGGGCCCGCTCGACGAGGATCTGCGACACCTTCTCCGCGGCGGCGTCGATGCCCTTCTTCAGGGACATCGGGGAGGCGCCGGCGGCGACGCTGCGCAGACCCTCGCGGACGAGCGCCTGGGCGAGCACGGTGGCGGTGGTGGTGCCGTCACCGGCGGCGTCGTTGGTCTTGGTGGCGACCTCCTTGACGAGCTGGGCGCCCAGGTTCTCGTAGGGGTCGTCCAGCTCGACCTCACGGGCGACGGTGACACCGTCGTTGGTGATGGTCGGAGCGCCGAACTTCTTGTCGATGACGACGTTGCGGCCGCGCGGGCCGAGCGTCACCTTGACGGCGTTGGCGAGGCTGTCGACGCCCCGCTCGAGGGCGCGGCGGGCGTCGTCCTCGAACTCCAGGATCTTCGGCATGGTGAGTACTTCCTCTTGTGGTCGCAAAGGAACATCCCGCCCGCCCGGCGTGATGCCGACCGGTGCGGGATGCGGAGAACTGGCTGGCCGGGGGCTCGGAGCGAGCCCCCGGTCGAGACCTACTTCTCGACGACCGCGAGGATGTCGCGGGCGGACAGGACCAGGTACTCCTCACCGTCGTACTTGACCTCGGTGCCGCCGTACTTGCTGTACAGGACGACGTCGCCGACGTTGACGTCCATGGCGACGCGGTTGCCCTTGTCGTCGAGGCGGCCGGGGCCCACGGCCAGGATCTCGCCCTCCTGCGGCTTCTCCTTGGCGGTGTCCGGGATGACCAGACCGGAGGCGGTGGTCTGCTCGGCCTCCAGGGTCTTGACCACGACGCGGTCCTCAAGCGGCTTCAGCACGGTCTTGGTGGCGGTCGACACGGTGTGACCTCCCCCTTCAAGGTTTCGGTGTCCTGACATCGGCCCGCGCGCGAGCACGGACCGGCTACGAAAAAAGGGGCGACCGCGGCGGCCTGTCGTCGCGGGTGCCAGACCGGCCTCGTCGCGGTTAGCACTCTACCCCTGCGAGTGCCAGAATGGAAATGTGGCGAGGGCCGCTGGTCAGCGCCCCCACCGTCGGGAACGCACGACGCGGGGGTACGGCCGGGGCGCCGGGAGCACGGCGGACCGGAGCCGGGGCGCCCCGGAAGTGTGCCCGGATCCACACCGCCCACACCGTCGAACGAGGGAGGATCCATGCGCGAGTCGGCCTTCTCGGCCCTGCTCACCGACGCGGGCCGGGAGGTGCTCGCGGGCGTGGACCCGAAGGAGGCCGCCGCCGACCGGCTCGCGGCC
>NZ_ANBC01000077.1 GCF_000341125.1 Nocardiopsis lucentensis DSM 44048
CGCGTGGCCGCCCTCGACCCCGATCTTCCCGTCTCCGACCTGGTCAACGCGGTCCTCACCCAGGTGGGGCTGCGTGAGCGCGGCAGGGCCAAGTTCGGCGACCGGGCCCAGGAGATGTACTTCACGCCCGACGGCCTGGAGCAGTCCACCCGGCGGGTGGTGGCCGACTACCGCGCGGACCGGACCGCCGCCGCGGCCGACGCCGCTCCGGGCGGGGGGCGCGCGGGTGACCTGTGCTGCGGGATCGGGGCGGACCTGCTCGCCCTGGCCGCACGGGGCGTCCCGGTCGAGGGGGTGGACGCCGACCCGCTGACCGTCGCCGTGGCCCGCGCCAACATCGCCGCCCTCGGGTTGGCGGACCGCGCCCGGGTGCGCGAGGGGGACGTGACCGAGACGGCGCCCGGCGCCTACCCGCTGCTCTTCTGCGACCCCGCGCGGCGCGGCGGCCGGGGTCGGGTGTTCGACCCGGCGGCCTACTCGCCGCCGTGGGACGTGGCGACCGACCTGGCCCGGGGCTCGGCCGCCGCGTGCCTCAAGGCGGCGCCCGGCATCCCGCACGAGGTGCTCCCGCCCGACGCCGCCGCCGAGTGGATCTCCGTGGACGGCGAACTGAAGGAGGCGGCGCTGTGGTTCGGCGACCTCGCCGACGGCCCCCGGCGCCGCGCGACGGTCCTGCACGAGCGGCCCGGGTTGCGCGCCGCCGAGGGGGAGATGGCACACCTGGACGAGGTCCCCGGGCTCGGCCCCGCGCCCGTGGCTCCCGCGCGCCGCTACCTCTACGACCCCGACCCCGCCGTCGTGCGCTCGCACCTGGTGGCCGAGGCGGGCGCCCGCGTGGACGGCGCGCTGCTGGACGAGCGGATCGCCTACCTCACCTCCGACCGGGCGGTGGTCTCCCCCCTCTGGCGGGTCCTGGAGGTCACCGACGTCCTGCCGTTCTCGCTGAAGAGGCTGCGCTCGGCGCTGCGCGCACGCGACGCGGGGACGGTCACGATCAAGAAACGCGGTTCCGCCGTCGACACCGAGAAGCTGCGCAAGGATCTACGCGCCTCCGGGTCCGAGGCGGTCACGGTGGTGCTGACCAGGATCGGAGAGCGCCCCTACAGCCTGCTGTGCAGGGAGGTCGCCGGTCCCGGGCGCGCCTGAACCGCCCCGGGAGGGCGGCCCGGTGACGGAGCGGGGACCATATCGTTACCTTCCGCGCGCGGTTCTTCGCCGGACCCCTGGGGTGACGGGGGCGCCGGTCGTTAGACTGTCGACCGCTGATTGCTTTCCCTTCTCATGGACTCCCCCGGAAGGCCGTGGTTGATTGACCGGCGCGCGGTTCAGGCGACGGAACCCCCATGCCTCGCGCGTATACGCTCAGTCACACTTGCGTCACGTTAAGGCGTTATCACCGCGCGGCGCCACGCGCCCGGGGACCATCGAGAACCCGACCGCCCGGAACCACCGTCCCTTCCTCCGGGCCCGGACGGGAGCGCCAGAACCAAAAGGAGCACCTCGGTGGAACAGACCAATCACAACTTCCTCACTGGGGGGAGCAGCCAGGCCGGGATCTCCGACCGGATGCGCGACCTGCTCTCCCAGGCCGCCCAGGAGCACGTCTCCGAGCAGAAGAGCCAGGGGGCGGTGAGCGAGGAGATGCGCCAGCGGCTGGAGGGCATGGAGTGGCTCCTGCGCGAACTGCGCGAGCAGGAGCTCACCGGCCTCTCCGAGGCGGTCACCGCGGTCAACGGTCGGATCGACGGCTTCCTGGAGCGCCCGCCGGAGTGGGCCGAGACCCTCGCCGAGCACATCGAGCTGGTCGGTCAGCAGGTCAAGCCCCTGGCCGACATGCCGTCGCTGCGCGCCGACACGCACCGCCTCGCCGGGCACATGGACACCGCGCTCACCCGCCTCCAGCGGATGGCCGAGACCGGCAACCGCACCGCGGAGAAGGTCGACGACCTCGGTGAGAAGCTCGCCGGCCTCAGCGAGAAGGTCGAGGCCCGCCTGGACGCCCTGGACACCGCGCTGGCCTCGCTCACGGAGCGGACCGAGGCCGTGGAGGCCTCGCTCACCGCGCTGGACTCGACCCTGGCCGAGCGGCACGAGGCCAGCGAGTCGACCCTCACCGAGCGGCACGAGGCGCTGGCCACGGCCCTGGCCGAGGGTCGCACGGAGATCACCGAGGCCCTCACGTCCGGCCGGGCCGAGATCAACGAGGCCATCACCGCCGGCCGCACCGACCTGTCCGAGGCGGTCGCCTCCGGCCGCGAGGCGATCGTCACCGCCGTCACCGAGGCCCGCGAGGCCCAGGCCAAGGCGGGGGCCGAGCTCGGTGAGAAGCTCACCGCCAAGGTGACGGAGTCCGCCGAGGAGGTCCGGTCGGCGTTCTCCGAGAAGAACGAGGAGCTGCTCACCAAGCTCCAGGAGAACACCGGCGAACTCGGCGAGCGCACCACCTCCCTCGCCGAGGAGCTGACCGCCCTGGCGACCTCCGCCAAGGAGCGGCACGAGGCGCTGACCACGAAGGTCACCGACAGCATCGGCTACCTGAGCACCCAGGCCGAGGAGAACCACGCCGAGGCCAACGCCGCCATCGCGGACGTGACCGGGGCCGTGGCCAAGCTGCGGGAGAACCACGAGTCCTCCCTCACCGACCTGCGGTCCCACCTGCGCCAGCGCCTCACCGAGCTCAACGAGCAGCTGGAGCTGGGCCGCACCGAGGACCGCGAGCGGGACGAGGCGGCCGCCGAGGCGCTGCGCGAGTCCGTCAACGAGCGCACCGACGCCCTCAAGGCGCAGGTCGCCGAGGACGCCGAGAGGGTCGCCGCCGACCTGGCCGAGCTGCGGACGTTCGTCGAGGAGACGACGGCCAAGGCCGCCACCGACAGCACCGAGCGGCACCAGACCCTCTCCGACACGCTCACCGAGCAGACCGAGGCGCACCGCACGGCGCTCGACGAGAAGCTGGAGCGCCAGCGCGAGGCCCTCACCGGCAAGGTGGACAACCACCTGTCACAGATCACCGGCAAGGTCGACCACGAGCTCGGCCGCCTCACCGACCGCTTCGACACCTTCGAGGGACACTTCGAGGGGAGCTTCGAGGGCATCGAGGGCAAGATCGACGGCGTCGACGGGCGCATCGACGGCCTGAACGGCCGCCTGGACGGCCTGGACGGCCGGGTGAACGGCGTCGAGGGCCAGTTCGAGGGGGTCAGCGGGCACTTCGAGGGGGTCGACGGCCGGATGGAGGCCATCGACGACCGCCTGGAGGCGCTCAACCAGCGGCTCAACCAGCTGCCGCAGTCCATGGAGGTCAGCGAGCTGCACCGCCGCCTGACCGAGCTGGTCGACCGGCCGCAGGTGGACCACACGGACAAGCTGGAGGAGATCGACTCGCACGTCACCTCCGCCGTCGAGCCGGTGCTGCGCGAGCTCAAGCAGCGCCCGGACCGGCACGAGTTCGAGGAGACCGTCACCGAGGCGGTGGAGAACTCGCACGACGACATGACCAAGCGCCTCGCCTCCCTGGAGGAGACGATGCTCGCCCTGGCCGAGGCGCTGCTGCGCCCGGGCCGCGACGGCAAGAAGAAGCGCCGCCGCGACGACGACGAGGACGACGAGTAGCGAGCCGGGGGCGCACGCCCCCGAGCGCCGACCCACGGGAGGGCGCCGGACCGCGCGCGGTCCGGCGCCCTCCGGCGTCCGTCGGGGTGACTAGCCCAGGACGTCACCGGAGCGCAGCAGCGGCGGGTACAGCTCCGTGGCGCCGCCGAAGCGGTAGAGCGCGGCGGGTCTGCCCGCCTCGGCCGTGCGGCGCTCCCCCGTGGGCTCGACGAACCCCGCCGTCCGCAGGACCTTGCGCCGGAAGTTGCTGGGGTCCAGAGCGGTGCCCCAGATCACCTCGTACACCCGGCGCAGGTCGCTGATGGTGAAGGGTTCGCGGCAAAAGTCCGCGGCCACGGTGGTGTACTCCAGCCGGGAGCGCGCCTCCTCGACGGCGTCGGACAGGATCCGGCCGTGGTCGAAGGACAGGCCGTACCCCGGCGCCAGCGCCTCCTGCGTCGGCACCCACACAGCGTCGGCCGCGTCGGTGCCCGCGACCGGGTCGGGCAGGTCCGGACCCAGCGCCAGGTAGGCCACGGTGATGACCCGGCCCCGCGGGTCCCGGTCGGGGTCACCGTAGGCCCGCAGCTGGGCCAGACGCAGCTCACGCCCGTCGACCCCGGTCTCCTCGGACAGCTCGCGCAGCGCCGCCGCGTCCAGGTCCTCGTCGGGGCGCACGTACCCGCCCGGCAGCGCGCTGTCCCCCATGAACGGCTCCTTGCCCCGCTTCACGAGCAGCACGTGGAGGGCGTCGTCACGCACGGTGAAGATGACGAGGTCGACGGTCACGGATACCGGCGTCCGGGGAGTATCGGGCACGACTGCGGAGTTCATCCCCTCAACCTACTAAAGGTCCACTTGACCAAAAACATCCGCGGCCTTAGAGTCAAGGTGACCAAAAAATCCCCTGTGACGCCGCCACGGGTCGCGCGAAGGGAGCACGCGTTGACGGAGTTCGTCCTCGGAGTCACCAGCTCGCTCGCCGCGACCGCGGCCACCGTGGCACTCGGCTCGCTCCTGTCCCAGCGGGCCCGGTGGTGGCTGCTGGCGGCGGTCTCCCGGCTCAGCGGGCTCGGGGTGCTCAGGGTGCACAGGCACCAGGACGGCGCGAAGGCGGCGCTCGCCGAGGAGATCGGCCGGGCGCGCTGGCTTCGCGTCATGGTCGGGCGGGGCAACGAACTCACCCGGGACGGTTTCACGCCGCTGTGGACCGGCGGAGGACGGCCGCCGGAACACGTCCGGGTGCTCCTGCCCGACCCCGGCTCCCCCGCGCCCAGCGGTTCCTCCGAGTCCCGGGGGAACTGGCTGGCGCGGCGGGAGCGGGAGCTCCGGGAGGTCGATCCGGGCTTCGGCCCCGGGCTGCTCGCCGAGCAGGTCTGGGCCAACTTCCACTACCTGGCCGAGGCCACACGGGAGAGCGACACCCAGATCCGGTTCTACGACCTTCCGAACCTCTACCGGATCGTCGCCACCGACAGAATCGCCTTCATCACGCTCTACCAGAACGCCGAACACGGACGTCACTCGCCGTGTATCGTCGCGCACCGATCGGGCCGGCTGTACGACTTCGCCCTACGCATCCTCGACACCGCCTGGGACTCCGCACGGGTTCCCGACGGCACTCCTTCCCTGGACTCCTGACGGCCCCGGGGCCGCAGCCCGCGACCGGGAGGGACACGCGGCGCGGACGCCTCGTCCGCCCTCTCCCCTCGTTCCCAGCCACGCGGCACCGGCCGCCGACGGACTCGGCCGGCCGGTGTTCGAAGGAGCTTCACCGTGAGCCAACCAGAACCCCGACAGAACGGACGCGGCAGCGTCCAAGCGGTGCCCCCGTCGTTCGTGGAGGCGGCGGCGGGCAACCCCGAGTACGACTCCACCGCCCGGCTGTGCGCCGCGGCCTGGACCGACCGCTACTTCCGGGACGCCGTGCTGAGGGAGTGCGCCGACCGGCCGCACCGGACCCCGGCCCGCGAACCCGGGCTGGACGCCGGGCGGGTCGTCCGCGAGTGCCTGCGGGCCCGCAACGTCCGCGCGGCCGCGGGCGCCTGCTTCCTCGGCTTCGCCCTCGTGCTCTGCCTGTTCAACATCGCCGCCGTGCTGACCGTTCTGACCCTGGCGGTGGCCCTGGAGGCCTGGGCGCGGTACCGGCGCAACCGCGACCTCAGGCACATGCTGATGACCCTGGGCGGCCGGGGACTCCCCGGCCTCAGCCGCCCGAGCTACCTGCCCTGGGTCATCGGCGTGATCGCCCTCCTGTTCCTGCCTATGCTGTTCGGTGGCCTGCTCGTCGGCTTGGGCACGGACTACTCCGGCTCCTTCGACGGCTTCGAGGGCTCCCCCGAACCGGCGGCCGGGCCCGGCGTGGGCTCCCTGATCCCCTTCTGGTTCGGTCTGCTCATCCTGTTCACCGCCGCCGTCCTGAGCGGTTACGCGGTGCGCAACGCCACCAACACCGCGCTCCGGTCGATCAGGAAGGACGCGGGCGCCCCCTGGCGGGGCAGCGGGGTGGGTACGGTTCCGGTGGCCTTCTACACCGGCGCCATGCCCTTCGTGGGCGCCGGTCTGCGCTTCGACTCCTGGCCGGTCCTGCTCAAGCTCCTCCCCGGCCAGGAGGACCGGTCGGCCCGACGGGGCAACGGTCAGCGGCCGGGCCCCGGCGCCGACCAGCCCGCGGGGCGGCTCGTCGCCGCGGGGAGCGGAACCGACGGCGAGCCCGCGCTAAAGGAGCCCACGCTCACCGGCGCGGCCCTCGTGGAACGCCTCTACGCCGAGCTGCGCGAGCAGCTGCCCAAACTCAGCGGCACCGAGGGGGAGCACAGCAGCACCCGGCGCGAGGTCGAGTTGGCCGACTGCGTGTTCCTCCCCGGCGTGCGTCAGGACAGGGTGGAGGACCTGATCCCCAACATGATCACCGCCGACGGGGAGCGGGGGACCCTGCGGCGGGAGTGGGTCAGCGGCTTCGTCAACGTCTTCCACGAGCGCGCCCGGCACTTCCTGGAGATCGGGATCAGCACCTGGGAGAGCCAGGTCGTGGTGACGGCCTTCGTGCGGCTGTCCACCCAGGGCGGCCTGCTGCACGTCGAGGGCGAGACGATGGTCATGCCGCCGGTCGACGACGAACACCGGATGCCCGCCGGAGCGCTTCCCACCGGGACCGACCCCGGGGACACGGTCACCCTGGTCGTCGAATCGGCCCGAAACGTCCTGCCGCAGTTGAGGAGCAACCTCACCGAGAGCTGGTCCTGGCTCAGGTCCTGGAGCGCGGTGCGCAGGAACAACCGGGAGCACACCTGGGCCAGGAAGAACGACGAGTTCTTCGACTACGCGCCGAGTTTCGGCATCCGGCAGCTGGGGGCCGCGCCGCAGATCGAGCAGCTGTTCCAGGAGCACGATCTGCACCGCATCACGCGGGCGATCCCGGAGAAGGTGCTGATCTGCGTCCGGGACGTGCTCCAGGAGGCGGGATACGACACCGAGCAGGTCGCCAGGATCATCCAGAACATCAGCAACGACTACGGCAACCACTTCCACGGGGACACGAACTTCTCGGGCAACCCGGTGTTCCAGTCGGGCAAGAACAACCAGAACACCTCGTCGGATTCCGGCACGGAGAAGGCCGGATAGCCCGGTCAGCGGCCCACGGCACTTCCAGGACTCAAGAGGAACACCATGACCGGCGACAACTACGGCAACCACTTCCTGGGGAACACGACGTTCTCCGGCAACCCCGTCTTCCAGACCGGCGAGAACAACCACAACCACCAGACTCCGGCACGGACCGAGCACGCGACACGGACCCCGGCCCGCGCGGAGGACCACCGGGCGGACGCGGTGGTGATCACCGCGATCAGCAGCGAGTACACGGCCGTGGCCCGGCACCTCTCCGGCCCCGTCGGCGAGGTCAACGCACGCGGAACCCTGTTCCGCACCGGCACGCTGCGGGGGGCGCGCCGGACCCTGCGGATCGCCCTGGCCGAGATCGGCCCGGGCGCCGTCGGCACGGGCGTGCACGTGGAACGGGCGCTGACCACCTTCGATCCCGCCGTCCTGCTGTTCGTCGGCGTCGCGGGCGGGCTCAAGGAGGACGTGCGCCTCGGCGACGTCGTGGTGGCCGACGCCATCTACGACTACGAGACCGGCAAGGACGGGGAGGACGACTTCCGGCCCCGGGCCAAGACCGCCGCGCCCTCCCACGACGCCGTGCAACGGGCCCGGGACGTGGCCGCGCGCGGGGAATGGCAGCGGCGGGCGCTGTCCAGCCCCCTGCCGGACCCGCCCCGGGCGTTCGTCAAGCCCGTCGCCGCGGGCAGCACGGTGGTCGCGCACGAGCGCTCGCGCACCGCCGAGCGGCTGCGGCGCTACTGCGGCGACGCCCTGGCGGTGGAGATGGAGGGGTACGGGTTCCTGCACGGCGCGTACCTGACCTTCGGCACCCACGCGCTGGTGATCCGCGGGATCTCGGACATGCTCAGCGGCAAGACCCCCGGATCCGACGACCTGTGGCAGCCCATCGCGGCCGCCCACGCGGCGGCCTTCGCCTGCGCGTTCCTGGACCTGTTCGACCCGGGGAGGTAGGGGCCGGGGCGGCGGCGCGGAGCCGCCGCCCCGGACACACCCGGCCCCGGTGAGAATCGACGCCCTGCTCCGGCGGCGCCCCACGGGAGGAAGACATGGCGGCGGGCTGCGGCAGTACCTGCGACGAGAACACGGGCTACCACGGCCCGGGGTGCCCCAACCACCCGAATCCCCCGCCCCCGCCGAGCTTCACGGGAGGAAGCGGCGGCGGAGGTGGCGGCGGGGCGGGGTGCCTGCTCGTCCTCTGCGTGGTGGGCTTCCTGGTCGTGTACCTCGGCTGGTGAACCCCGGTCTGAGGGGCTTCCGACCGGGCTCCGTCAGCGCGATCCGCGCCCGCCAGTGTCTCCAGGCAGGGAAAGGACAAAGTCACTGGTCAGGACGAACATCGGATGCCGGGTTCAACCAGACCACAAACAAGTATCAGCAGCCACCCACTTTGACCGGCCGCACTCAACGCGAGATCGTCGGTGATTGTGTCTCACCTGACCTGTCCAGATGTGGCCACGGTCTCCCCGCTCCAACTGGCTGGCAGCGCGTCTCAGCTCGTCCCTGGAGAGCTATAGTGTCGCCGACGTTTGGCATTCAGGACATTACCCCCTTTTCCGTGTGGGTGTGCATGTAGACGCTGCCGACTGTGGCGGCTCCATGACGTCTGAGTGTGGAAGTCCTTCTTGCGAAGCCCTAGAGAGAATCCCAGGAGAGATCATGACAGTCGGCATGGACGCCAGCGAGGCCTATGCGGGCGGAGACGCATCCCTCACCGCCGCCTCCAGACTCCGCGACCTCGCCGAGGACTGGGCTGACGCCGTCGACGCGGCCAAGGCCACCATGAACCAGTCGCCAGCCGTGACCGGGTGGGGTTCGTTTGGGACCGAACAAGAGACGCACATGCAGGATGTTCAGGAGCATGCTCGGGCTCTTGCCACAAACATCCAGGCCGCTGCGTCGGAGGGCGAACAGACCGACAATGAGGCCGCTGGAGAGTACCGCTCATCGTCGAGTGCCCCCATTCTCGACCGTGCGGTCAACGGCTAGTATTTCTAGTCCCATTACCCCTGACCCCCACCACAGCCGAAGGAAGCATCCATGCCCGAGGGCAGCTATCAGATCTCCATCAAAGAGTGCGACGTCAGTGTGTCCGTGCTGCAGCACCAGCGGGATAAATTCGACGAGATGTACTCGAACATCTGCGGAAAATCCGCCAGCTACAACGCAATCGCCAACACGACGGCAACAGAATTCTCCGATCTGATCTCGGCGGACATCAGCTCAGCGGCGAGCGAGAACGAGACGGCATGGGGAAGCGCTCTCGGAGCTTGCATTCACGCTTCGGGAGTGATCGCAGAATACGCCCTGGCCGTCCAATCCTACAATAATCGCACCGAAGAGATCCAAGGGGATTTCGACACTGCCATATCGGCAGCGGACAGTGAAGATGATAAAGAGGCCGCGGTCGAACTGTATCAGGGGCAAGCGGACGAGGCGTGGAGCACACTGGAGGGCAAAGCCACAGAAGTGTCCGACATGCTGGCGGACGGCCCAACCCCCGAACACATCCGCACCCTCACGGAAGCAGGACACATCGGCAGTGTCCCTGGCGGGCTGATGTACGTCATTACAGGTGATGAACAGTACTTCGCTGTCACACCTGACATGGACGGGTCCGAAATCGGCGAGACCATCCAGCTTGCTGCCGAGGGCAACGAAGCGGCCCTGGAAAGGCTCGATGAGAGCCTCGCGCTGATGAACGCCTTCATGGCGTATCTCGCACGGAAGCAGGAGAGCGGGGGCCAGCTCACAGAGCGTGAACTGGAGATCCTGAACGATCTGAACGCTCACCTGAATGACAAGGACGCGTCAGAGTCAAGCGGCCAGGGCGCGAGCTCGGGTTACAACCTTGATGCTCAGGAGGATGAGTTCTTCGAATCGATCGAAGCGATCCGTGAGAGCGAGCACCTGTCAGAAGAACAAAGAGAACAACTGACGGCGGTGATTGGAGGATCTGTTCTGACCGCCTCCGACGAGCGGATGGGAGGCAGCTACGAAAACTTGCCCGAGATTGTGAGGGAAACGGTTGGCGGACCAAGGATCCACAGCCCCACTTCGGAGTTGAGCGGCGGATTCTCACCAGACTGGGCGGGTGACTTCGAAACCCTTACAGAACTGTTTGACACCGCTAACCAGGCGACCAAGGACGAGACCGGCCATCCGCTCCAAGGCGGCACAGAGTTGTCGGCTCATCTCATTGGAACCGTCGCGGGTGCCGTCGAGAGCACGGACACCGGAGGGGCCGAAGAAGAGACGCTACGAACCATGTTGGAAATCGCCACCCAGAACACGGATGCCAACTATACGATCTTGACCGGGGAGTACCCTGACAGAGAATATTACCCAGGCGAAGACGAATTTGACATTAATCGCCACTATCAGCACCCAGTGGAGTTCGTTGGCCCTGGTTCGCAATCAGGAACCGATCAAGCAGCACTTGTTGCAGCCCTTCTCAGCCATGACTGGGACTATGGAGGCCAGTCCGTCCGGGGATTGACGGATTGGATCGCCGAAGAGGGAAATTCAAGTGATGATGCCATCAAGGAGCGAGCCGACCGAGCATTCGAAGGGTTGATTAACATCATCAACGACCCTGAAGCCCAAGAAATGCTATCTAGGACCGACTATGACGTAGAAGTAGAAGGCGGAGGCCCTGATGGGGGAGACTTTACTTGGAAGGATGCACCGATGGGGCTTTTGAATCCCCAGATCTCGGATAGCTTTGCTGGAATATTCGAAACCTATATTGACGAATTTGCCGACACAAGCATCATGACCGGGGACTCAAGTGTCGACAACGACATAGAGACCGAATACAGCCCGGAAGGTGGTCTGGTAATTAACCTGGACGACCGAAGCTCTTTCACCAGCTTGATTTCCGGCGATGGGGATGCCATGGGGCGCATTTTTGAAGCCGCCCAAGACTACACACAAGACAGCGTATACGAGTACTTTACTGATCCAGATGCAGCAGAAACCAAAGATCCAGCCAGATCAGCCGGACTCCTGTGGAACTCGATTGGATTCGGCATGGCCGATGCCGTACAGACTCGTTTTGAAAGTCACGATAACTCAATTTTTGACCAGAATCAGTCGATGGGTTACGCCGTTGATATGATGGCAGCAGGAATCCCTGACGGACGTGTTGCTGAGCCACTAAAGGTGTTCCTCAAGGAGATGTTCTCGGAAGATGAGTTGAATGCTGAGGTCAGTCTACCGGACCCAGGTCAGATGACTGACAATATCTCAGCTCGACTTGATGAAACACTCAGGGATGCCGCCCTTGGGGCCTTCCATGACTCGACAGGGGAGGGTGGCACCAACAGTACCAGCGACGCCATTCCCGATGAAATGATTGATGAAAATGGAAACTTCATTAGGAATTGGAGCGAGTGGGACCTGGGCAGCCAAGAAACTCGCAACCTTAGAGACAGTACCTGGCAGGACGTCCAGGAACAGAACACGCCGATGCCCTCAGAAGATTCCACCATGAATACGCACTTCAACGATTTCATGGGTGCAATGAACAACGCCATGCGCGTTTCGAGCGATTGAGCGACACTAGAAGAATGAATAAGACGAGTCCGATTGCAGCGTTTCTTCTGCTGCCCTTGTTGTCTTCATGTTCCGTGTTTTCCGGGTGGGGAGAACCAGAAATTGATCATGTCTCCCTCCCCAGTCCTGCCGAACCCCTCGATATCCCGGAAAATGTAAGTTCTGTTGGTTGGACCTGGGAGGCCCCAGATGAGACGAGTGTCGTTCACGTCAGCCCCATTCCATACGGCCTTTCTGTATCCGTTTCCGACGGAATCGTTGCGGTGAGTGGAGACGCCGGCGAAGAACTCTGGAGGTACAGGCGCCCTGGTGAAGATGTAACGAGCACGAGTGTCACACCAGACGGGGAAACAATTGCCGTATCCTACCGTTCTGAAGAGGGAAGTGGAGAAGAATCCGGATCTTCTTCTCCCCATGAAGTGGTGCTTCTTGACTCTTCCACTGGAGAGATCAGGGGAACCCACGTTGCAGAGTTCGTCACCATGGACATCATTACAGATGACATCCGGTCGTTCAGATCAGTGGACGAACGGATAGGTGTCGTGTCCAACAATTCTCGATTCATCTACCGAGAAAATGACGATGGCGGAAAAGATGTCGTGTCTCTCGATCTAGAAAGTGGCGAAGAACTCTGGAGTATATCTCCGACCCCAACCGACGGGAACGAAGATAGTGTTTTCGTTCCCAGAGATGCTGTCGTCTCACGCGACGTTCTGATCCTGTCCACCACTTTTATGGACCGGAGTGTCGAATCTGCCGCCGATTTGGATCAGCGCCAAGATCACACGATCGCCTTGATTGGGATCGACACCGAAACCGGGTCTGAAACATGGCGTCATGAACTTGAAGTGGAAGCCCCCATAGAGGCTCAGCCATTTCGGCTTGGAGTTGAACAGAGTTCAGGCATGCTGACAGCAGTTGCCCGCGGCAACGATTACCATGGTGAATGGATACTCGACCCGACAACCGGAGAAACTCTCACAGATGAGGTTTTCTTCGCTGAAGACAAAAACACGGTCGTTGGAATTCTGGAAGAAGCTATCGTGAATGTGCGAGAAATTTCTGACGGAGATGAGTACGAATATTCCTATGTCAGCCTAGCCGGTGAGGTCCAGCAGACCGCAACCGTGAATGCACCTCTGGAGCGCTGGGAGGATAGCTTCATTTTGACACTCGAGGATTCAATCGCATGGCTCGATGTTAACGAGACGGGTTCTTCATCTTGGGGCCAGGCACAGCTGGTGATCACTGATTGGAATAATGAGGAATCTCGTGTCATCGATTTGGGAGTCGAGGTGCAACGACGCCCAAACAATGATGGATCAATGGGGAATTATGCTCCGATCCCCACTCCAGTAGACATGACTCTTGCGCCCGGCGCCCTAGTGATCGCAGAGGACCTGATGGCAGCCAACGGGGAATCCCGTCGTCTAGTCGGTCTTGTTCCCTAGAAAACGTCGGGACCTGCGGAGGTTTGGGCTGACGACGTGAGCGATGACAAATCCGGAACCCCAGTGGTGTTACCCGTGCCCACCAGTGGAATGAGATTTTAGACGTCGAGATGACTTCCGACAGGCAACGGCCAGGGCACCCCTCCCTCATGCCCCGGCCTGCCCTTTCCCCTGGTCAGGCGGCGGGGCGGGGGTGCGGCACCCGCCCACGCACCCCCTCCCCACGCGGGTCCACCACCGCCCACACCGTGAGCGGGCTCCCCGGCCGCCCGAACCACCCCCACGCCCGCGACAGCTCCTCCACCAGGCGCAGCCCGAGCCCGTCTCCCCCGAACCCACCGCCGCCCACGCCACCCGCCCCGCCCACGCACGGCACCGACGGCTCCCCGGCCCCGCCGCCCACCACCCCGTCGTCGGTCACCGCGATCCGGAACAGGCCCCCGTGCCGCTCCATCTCGACCCGCACCCGCCCGAACGGCCGCCCCGACGCCGTGTGCCGCAGCGCGTTCGTGTGCAGCTCCGACAGCACCACCAGCAGCGCATACGCCCGGTCGTAGCTCAGCCCCGACCCATGCCAGCACCACTGCCGCGCGGTCCCCACCTGCCCCGGCAACGGCCCGAAGCTCGCCATCCGCACGCCCGGCCGCCCCGGCGGGATCCGCCTCGGCAACCCGTCGATCCCCCGCGCCTCACCCGGCTCCCCCATCGCCTACTCCCCTTCGGCCCGTTCCTCACCGTCTGGAAGCAGGCTCCCAACGGGCCGCGGACTTGGCCTCCTCGCATGGAGTTTTCGCGAAAGTCCACCCACCCCGATGGAGTTTTTGCGAAACTCCATCGGGTGAGGAATGAGAATGGTAGGCCCCCTTTGTCCTTTTCCGATATGCAAGCATCGAGCATGGCCAAGGTGAGCACGGACATCCGGGAACGGTGGGGCGGCGTCCTCCAGCAGCGGCGCGAGGCCCTGGGCATGACCCAGGAGAGGCTGGGCAGAGCGCTCGGTGTCAAGGGAACGGCCGTGTCCAACCTCGAACGCGGACGCACCTCGCCGACGGCGGAGGTCCTGGCGACGCTGGACGAGGTGCTCGGGACCGGCGACGAGCTGACCACCCTGTGGGACGACCTCGTCAAGGAGGGCAAGATCCCCTGGCTGGGTCAGATGGAGGAGTTGGAGCAGAAGGCCGCCTCCATCCTGGACTGCCACCCCTTCCTGGTGCCGTCCCTCCTCCAGACCTCCGCCTACGCGACCGCGGTCATGCGGGCGGTCACTCCCTGGGAGCCGCGCGCCACGACCGACTCCCGTGTGCGCGACCGCATCGCTCGCGGCGAGCGTTTCCAGAACGCGCAGACCCCGGTGATGATGGTGGTGATCGGTCGCGCGGTCCTGCTGGACCCGATCGACGAGGGGCCGATCATGCGCGAGCAGCTGGAGCGCGTCCACTCTCTCGCGTCGAGTGAGCGGATAACCTTGCAGATCACGAACGAGCCCCTGAACCCGGGGCTGGTGGGGCCATTCAAGGTGCTTGATCCGGCGCCGGAGCGGGAGATCGTCTACGTGGAGTCGGCCTACAAGGGCCAGTTCATCGACGATCCCTCCGCCGTGGCAGAGTTCAAGATGCGGTTCCACCGGCTGCAAGCGGCAGCGATGCNNNNTTCCGTCATGAGTGACGCCCAGTGGCACAAGAGCACCTACAGCGGGGGCTCGCACCAGGACTGCGTGGAGGTCGCCGAGGGCGCGTCCGAAACCCTGGTTCGGGACACCCGGCACCGCGAGCACGGGCACCTCGGCTTCAGCAACCCCGCCTGGACCGGCTTCCTCTCCTCCATCAAGAGCGGCCGCTGACCCCAGACTGACGACCCTCGTTCCGCACCGGGAACGGGGGTCTTTCTGTGCCTCATGACTGATTCAACCCACATATCCCACATATGGTTTTTTCCCCTCACACCCCACCCGATCTGGGAAAACACCACCTCCCCGAATTTTTTCTTCATTACTTCCCCGTAGCCCGCCCACAACCCCACCCCATCCCCTAATCTCGTTCCCGACAACCGCATACGAAGACCCCGCGACGCTTAGTGAGCGCCCGGGGTCGTGGCCAGCAACTCAAACCTTTTAGACCAAGGATTGCCAGCGTGCTCCATCTTATCGCTGCCCTCCTGGCCCCCGTCGTGGGCTCAGTGCAGGGCCTCCTCGCCTCCCCGCGCGGCCGCCACGCGGCGCGCCGCCACCGCTCCACCCGGGTCCGCCGCTACGCACCGCCTCCGGCGCCCGCCCCCACCCCGGAACCCGTTTCGACCAGCGCGTCCGTCGCGCAGCGCCCGCGACGCACCACCGCTCCGGCGCCCCGCCTCGCTCCCCCGTCACGGCACGTCCCCGCCGACGACGTCGCCCTCGTGCGCCCCTACTACGCCGCCCACGAGCGGGACCGCGCACGGACCAGCGCCAGCACCGCGAAGAACCCCGCGCCTCGAATCCCCCAGCCGCGCGTCCCCGAGGGCGACCTCCTCGCCCCGCCGCTGTCCCCCTCCCCCGGTGAGTTCGACGAACTCGCCGCCCTCGTCCGCACCTGGCAGCAGCGGCAGGACCGGCGAGGGAACCGCGAGGGGGTGACGGTGGCATGACCGCACCGCACGTCTTCTGGGAGCACCGCGTCTACACCGGCGAGTTCCACGAACTCTCCCGGGTCCGCTCCGACCTGGCCCGCGACCTGGACGGCTTCGACCCCGACCTGGTCGACACCCTCCGGCTCTGCCTGTCCGAGCTGTTCGCCAACACCCTCAGGTACACCGACTCCGGCACCGCCTACGGCGAGGTCATCCGCACCCTGTCCATGCCGGACCCGGCCACCCTCCGGCTGTCGGTCAGCGACTCCGGGGGCGGCGGGGGCGTCCCGCGCGTCCCCGCCGAGCGCACCCGCGACGAGTGGGACTGGTCGGAGGGCCAACGCGGGCTCCTCCTGGTCGAGAACCTGTCCACGAACTGGGGGCACTTCCCGCTCGGCCCCTGGGGCGACCTGGGCACCAACGTGTGGGCGGAGTTCGGTCTCGACCCGGCCACCGTGCCCGCCGGTCTGCGACCCTTCGTCTTCACCACCGACTGACACCCTGACGTTCTGCGCGGCGAAGCCGCCCCGCTTTTCGGGAGCAGGTCCGAAAAGCGGGGCGGTCGTCAGAGGCGATCACTCGGATCGCCCGGCACCCTGAGCGCTACGCGCAGAGCTTGTCGTCGAGATCCCTCTGCCGCTTCGCGATGATCAGGTCCGGCGTGGTGTCGTGCAGCAGGCGGTCGGCCGTGCCGTCGATGTGAAAGCCGGGGGAGAAGAAGAACCGGGGGCCTGCCGGGTTCGCCAGACGCCAGTTGTCCGCGCTCATCCGCTGTTGCATCCGCTCGAACCGGTGGTCGAAGAGCTCGAACACCGGCTGGACCCGTACCGTCCGCCGGATGGGGGTGGCGTCCAGCCACACCTCGGTGCAGGGCTCGATGAGCATGGCCCGGAGCCGGCTGACGTCATGGGCGGCCCCCCAGGACCACGAGTGGTCCCGGCTCTTGGTCTTCGTGGTGCTGAAGATGTCGTCGGCCACCGTCTTGGAGATGGAGAACCCGGTGCTGGTGGACACGTCGAAGGCCGTCGCGTAGGCGACGGTCAGCTCGTAGTAGTCGTCGCCCGTTCCCCGGTTCTGGTGCACGGCGGTGATCCGCCGTGTGAACCCGGGGTGGTCCCACGCGCCGAGCACGGGGAAGTGGCACTGGCCCCGCACGGTCTCCCAGGGACCGCGCGGAGCGAATTCCCCGTTCCGACGGACGTAGTCGCGCTTGGGCAGGAACTCGCCGGTCTCGTTGTTGAACGCCCCCTGGACCCGTTTGCCCGGACCGAACGCGCAGAGGTCGCCCAGCAGGCCGTCGACCTCGAACGACTCCTGGTCCTTGAGGTTGATCGCCCCGGGGATCGGGGCGTCCTCCGTCTCCGGGGCCTCCTCCGAGAGGTCCACCAACGCCGGTTGTTCGGGCATCCCCGCCATCGGCGGCATCTGCATCTGCGAGCCCCCGCCCCCGCCGCCCGGATGCTGCGGCGTGGCGGGGCTCTGCGGCCTCGGCGGCTGTCCGCCGTGCCCGGGGGTCCAGTCGACGGGGTCCTGCGCGTACGCCGCCGGGCTGACGATGGCCTGTCCACCCAGAACCACGACCGCGGACAGGGTGACCGCCGCCGCTCTGGTGAGGAACGCTCCCCGCTTGCGTTTTTCCCGTCTCATGGACTCCTCCGCATCATCGACCCGATAACGCCTCAGCTCCACAGGGCGCGATGTCCGGAAAATGACGTGAATCGATCATCCGAAAAGAGAACATGCGCGGAACCCTGGGACCTTAGAGGCGGTCAACGGCAGATTAACTCCTTACCTGCCGGAAGCGTCCACGACGCGCCCAGCGAACCGAAGAGTCGGATTCTTCCCAAGCACCCCGTTCACGGTCGACTCGGGACCGGGGAGGGGGAATCCCGCATCACCCATAGAGACCTTTTACCGCAATAACCAAAATAAGCAACAAAAGGAGCGAAACATCAGATCCGCGACATCCCCCGCCCCGAACCGCCGGGCCGGGACGCGACTCCACACGGGAACACCCCCGCGCACGGCGACGCCCCCGTCGGAACGGTCGTCCGGCGGGGGCGTCGGCAGCGGTCGGCGGGCGGCTCACACGGCCAGCGGGGACTCCACCGGCAGGGAGGTGTCCGTGGCCAGCTCCAGCGTCGAGGCGGGCAGCCCGGCCGCCACCACCTCGGCGCCGAGCGCCGCGATCATCGCGCCGTTGTCGGTGCACAGGCGCGGGCGCGGCACCCGCAGTTCGATCCCGGCCTCCCGGCAGCGCTCCTCGGCCAGGGCGCGCAGCGCCGAGTTGGCCGCCACGCCCCCGCTGATCACGAGGGTGCTCACACCGTGCTCCACGCACGCGTCCACGGCCTTGCGGGTGAGCACGTCCACCACCGACTCCTGGAAGGCGGCGGCGATGTCGGCGACCACCAGCGGCTGACCGGCGCGCTCGGCGTCCTCCACGTGCCGGGCCACGGCCGTCTTCAGGCCGGAGAAGGAGAAGTCGTAGGTCCCGTCGCCCCACTTGCCGCGCGGGAAGCGGATGCCTCGCGGGTTGCCCGTCCGGGCGGCCCTGTCGATCGGCGGCCCGCCCGGGTAGGGCAGCTCCAGCAGGCGCGCCACCTTGTCGTAGGCCTCACCGGCGGCGTCGTCCACGGTGTCGCCCAGCGAGACCACGTCGGTGGCCAGGTCGTTGACCAGCAGCAGCGACGTGTGGCCGCCCGACACCAGCAACGCGACGGCGGGCTTGGGCAGCGGCCCGTGCTCCAGCTGGTCCACCGCCACGTGGCCGACCAGGTGGTTGACCCCGTACAGCGGCTTGTCCAGGGCCATCGCGTAGGCCTTGGCCGCGGACACCCCGACGAGCAGGGCTCCGGCCAGGCCGGGACCGGCGGTGACCGCGATCGCGTCCACGTCCGACAGCTTCACGCCCGCGGAGTCCAGGGCGCGCTGGACGGTCGGGGTCATCGCCTCCAGGTGCGCGCGGCTGGCCACCTCGGGGACCACGCCGCCGAACCGCGCGTGCTGGTCGACGCTGGAGGCCACCTCGTCGCCGAGCAGTTCACAGCCGCGCACGAGACCGACGCCGGTCTCGTCGCACGACGTCTCGATCCCAAGGATCAACGGATGGTCGCTCACGGGTTCCCCTCCCCACCGGACCCCTGTCCGGGCCGGGCCGTGCGGCGCATGACGATCGCGTCGGCCCCGTTGTAGTAGCCGCGCCGGACACCGATCTGCGTGAAGCCGAAGTCGGCGTACAGCTTCTGCGCGCGCGGATTGTCGTCGCGCACCTCCAGGAAGACGTGGACGACGCCCTCGTGTTCGGCCCGGTCGAGCAGCGCGGTGAGCAGCGCCCGGCCGATCCCGTGCCCCCACACCGGCTGGGCCACGGCCATGGTCTGGACGTCACCCTCCGGCGGCACCGAGCGCAGGCCCGCGTAGCCCACGACCCGGTCGCCCGACTCGGCCACGACGTAGTGGCGCGAGGGCTGGGTGAGCTCGTCGCGGAACATGCCCTCGGTCCACGCGTCCTCGGGGAACAGTGCCCGTTCCAGGTCCATGGCCGCCGGGAGGTCCTCGACGGTCATCGGGCGCAGGCGCACCCCGTTCGCCCCGGCCGCCCCGCTCACTTCACCCACTGCCGGACCTTCTTCGGCGCGCCGGGGGCCACGGCGTCGGGACGCCGCAGGTAGAGGGGGGTGGGGTCGGGCAGATTCTCGCCCCGGTGCAGGCGCAGCAGCGCCAGTTCGACCATGGCGGCGGCGTCCGGGTGCAGCGGCTCCGGGGCCGCGGCCGCGTCGCCGAGGACGTCGGCGTACATGGCGGCGCCGTGGCCGACCAGGGGCAGGCCCCCGGTGTCGACCTCGGCGGGCCGGTCGACGCGCACCTCGCCCACGCGTGTGAGGTGGTCGTCGTAGCGGGCCCAGAACACCTCCTTGCGGCGGGCGTCCGTCATCGCGACGAAGGGTTCCGTGCGCCCCGTGGCGAACGCGAGCGCGTCCAGCGTGGTGACACCGTGGCAGGGCACGCCGAGGGCGTCGGACAGGGCGTGGGCGGTGGACAGGCCGACCCGCAGCCCGGTGTAGGGGCCGGGGCCGATCCCGACGGCGACGCCGTCGAGGTCGCCGAGTCCGACCCCCGCCTCCTCGGTGAGGCGGCGGATGGTCGGGCTGAGCAGTTCACCGTGGCGGCGGGCGTCCACGGACGAGGC